>NZ_JBEZLR010000042.1:0-77905 GCF_040652275.1 Streptomyces sp. NPDC048275 | reverse complement strand
AGGAGCGGGGTCTGGTGCGTGCAGCTGCAAGGCGGAGGAGGGAGTGATGGCGGAGCCATCGCGACCGACGACAACGCGGCAGATGTGCGTGCCGGTCCCCGCGACGCCGCCCTCCCATTGCCGGTCGGCCTGAACTGCGGTTCCTCGCTCAGTCAGTCACGCTGGGCAGATGGGAGTGTGGGAACTCCTGCTGGTCGGCGTGGTGATCGTGCTCGGCCTGGCCGGAGTACTGGTGCCCGGCGTGCCCGGGACGTGGCTCGTCTGGGCCGCGGTCCTGTGGTGGACGCTGACCGACCCGCAGCCACTCGCCTGGGGCGTACTCGTGGGCGCGACCGTGGTCCTGCTGCTGGCCCAGGCGATCCGCTGGGCGCTGCCGCCGCGACAACTGCGGGAGAGCGGCGCCACCCCCCGCATGGCAGTGCACGCGGGGGTCGGGGCGCTGCTCGGCTTCTGTCTGCTGCCGGTGGTCGGCGCGATACCCGGGTTCCTCGGTGGGATCTATCTCTACGAGCGGCGGCGCCTGGGCGGGCACGGGCCGGCGGTGGCGGCGGTGCGGACGGTCATGCGGTCGGGCGGGTGGAGCGTGCTGACGGAACTGTTCGCCTGCCTGCTGATCATGGGGGCGTGGCTGGGGGCGGTGATCTGGGGCTGACACAGCTCATCGGGAGCGGTTCAAGGGACCAGAGCCGTCAGGTCGATCGTGTCGGCCATCGCCCGCATGCCCGCGTCGTTGAAGTGGAGGTGGTCGCCGGGGTCGTAGGCGGGGTGGATGCGGTGCGGGGCGGCCGGGTCGCGGACGGTCGCGTCGAAGTCCGCGACCCCGTCGAAGAGGCCGCCGTCGCGGATGAAGGCGTTGACCGCCTGGCGGACGCCCTCGCGGGCCGGGGTGTAGCCACCGTGACCGCCGTACGGGGTGAGGGTGGCGCCGATGACCCGGATCCCGCGGGCGTGGGCGCTCGCCACGATCCGGCGGTACGCGTCCTCCAGGGCACCGGGGTCCGTCTGTTCCGGCGTGCCCTTGATGTCGTTGATGCCCTCCATCACGATCACCGTGCGCACCCCGGCGCGGGAGAGGACGTCGGGGCCGAGCCGGTCCAGCGCGCTGGGGCCGCGGCCCTCCAGCAGGAGGCGGTTTCCCGAGATCCCCGCGTTGAGGACGCCCAGCCGACGATGCTCGGGCAGGCCCCGCAGGCGGGCGGCGAGCCGGTCGGGCCAGCGGTGGTTGGCACTGAACGTCGAACCGGACCCGTCGGTGATGGAGTCCCCGAGCGCGACCACACTGCCGACGGCGGACGAGCCGAACACGTCGACCCCGGTCACGTAGTACCAGTTGCCGAGGGGGACGGTGTAGGCGGCGCCGAGCTCATCGGCGGTCCAATCGCCCCCTTGGCCAAGGAAGTTGGCCTGGAGAGCCGAGCGGTGGTAGGTCGCCGGGCCTGAGTCCGTGGGTGTATGGACCGAGATCAGGAGGTTGGCGTCGGCGGGAATCGGCAGGCCGACGGGGTCGGTGACCACGTCCATGCCCACCGGGACGGTCACCGACCTGGCACCGGCGAAAGTGGCCACGCGCATCGACCCGGGCACGGCGTTCGGGCTTTCGCTCGCGCCCAGCTCCTGCAACGCGAGGGTGACGGAGCCGAGTTGGAGGGGTGCGGTGCCGAGCCGGTTGGAGATCCGGACACGGGCCGCGCTCCCCCCGACGCTGGTGTGCACGACGTTGCGGATCGAGGCGCCGGGCTGTGCGGGGACGGTGCCGGAGGGGGCGCCTTCCCAGGTGCCGACCCAGCGTTGACCAGGGGCGGAGGCAGAGACAGGGGCCGAAACGAACCCCGCGTCGGCTCTTGCGTCGGCTCCCGTGTCGGCTCTCGCGGCCTGCGGGGCGAGGGTCAGGACGGCCACCAGGGCGGCGAGGAGGTGCCGGACCTTGATCGCGCGGGTCATGGAGGCATGATGTCCCTGGCCGCCCGCCCCGTCCGCCCCCGCAGCGGAATGTCACGCCTTTGGCCGCACCCGTACGCCCATACTCGTACGCCCATGTCCGTGGAGGCCGTCACCGAGATACCGGGCAAGAGCGCGTACCTCGTGCGGCGCGAGGGGGACTCGGCAGTCGAGGAGCGCGTGGAACCCCGGCTGCTCCCCGCCCCTCGGCACTGACGGGTTCACCCGCCCCCGTGCCCAACTCCTCTTCCCTCCTCAGGTGTTGAACGGCGTACGACCGCCATGGGCGCCACGCGTCCGGGACGTCCTCGCCGGGCGGCGCCACGTCGGGGTCGCCGAGGGCGCGGGTACGGATGACGGCGACGGTACGTGCGTCCAGGCCCGGCAGTGCGAGCAGCGCGTTCTCGGCGTCGTCGCGGTCCGCGCCCGCGTCGAGCCGCAGGGTGGCGTCCGCGAGCGCGGCGGCGAGCGCACCGAGGGGGCCGTCGGGCTCGGCCTCCGCGAGGACGGCGGCTTCCGGGAACACATGGGTGAGCGTGCCGCACGGGGCGTCCAGCGCCTTGCCGTACCGCCGCACCAGCCGCTCGGCCTCCGCCCGCCCCACGAGCGCGCGCACGGCCAGCTCGTCCGGATCCGCGGCGCCCGGCGAGCGCAGGCCCGGCCGGGCGGCGACCAGCGGAGCCAGCCGCGGATCTGCTCCGAGCCGCTCGTCCACGGCGTACGGATCGGCGTCGAGATCGAAGAGCCGGCGCAGCCGCTGCACGGCGGTGGTGAGATCGCGCAGGTCGGTGAGGTGCAGCCGCGCGTCGAGCCAGCCGCCGGGGTGGGCGGAGCCGGCCGCGAGCTTTCCCGCCACCGTCCCTGACGGAACCCCCTCGGCCCCCTCGTCCACCGCGACGATTCCGGTGCCGTACGGAAGGCGCAGAGCGCGTCGGTACGTACGGCTGCCGACGGTGCCGTTCACGTCCTCCACTCCCGGGATCGCCTCGCGGGCGAGGAGGTCGAAGACGGCAGTGGACTGGTACGGACCCCGGTGGGCGAGGCGCAGGGGGATCCCGGCGGTCGGGGTGGCCGCACGCCGGGCGGCGGAGCCACCGCGCGGTGCGGCGGCACGCACCTCACTCGGCGTCGAGGCGTACACCGCCCGGATCGTGTCGTTGAACTGCCGCACACTGGCGAACCCGGCCGCGAACGCGATCTCCGTGATCGGCAGGTCGGTGGTCTGCAACAGGACACGTGCGGTGTGGGCGCGCTGGGCACGGGCCAGTGCGACGGGCCCCGCGCCGACCTCGGCGGTGAGCTGCCGCTGCACCTGGCGAGCGCTGTATCCGAGCCGCACGGCAAGTCCCCCGACGCCCTCGCGGTCGACGACGCCGTCGCCGATCAGGCGCATGGCACGGCCCACGACGTCGGCCCGTACGTTCCACGCCGCGGAACCGGGCGCGGCGTCCGGGCGGCATCTGCGACAGGCCCGGAAACCCGAACCCTGTGCCGCGGCCGCCGTCGCGTAGAACCGCACGTTCTGCCGCTTCGGCGTCACCGCCGGGCAGCTGGGCCGGCAGTAGATCCCCGTCGTCTCGACGGCGAAGAAGAACTCCCCGTCAAACCGTGCGTCCCTGCTCCGCACCGCCTCGTACCTGGTCTCTTCGTCGATCACGCCTACCAGTGTGCGTCGCGACGACGGGCCGGGCTGGCGGAAATCGGACGTGGGGTTCGAGGTTCGGGGGCGCCCCCGCCGCCCCTACCCTCCAAGCACCCGCCCGGCACCATCCAGCCCGTCCGGCGTTTGAGGACGAGCTTCGGGCGAAGGCGGGGGTCCAGGGGGCGCAGCGCCCCTGGCGGAGGTCTGGGGGCGGAGCCCCCAGGAACGGATGATGGGGGTCCCCTCTGCTCGAGCGAAGCCGAGAGCTTGGGGGAGGGTAGGGGCGGCGGGGGCGAGAATCCCACCCCCGCCCACCCGACTCAGGCCAAGTGCCAACGCCCCCGCTTGGCCTCCATCGCCGCCTTCCCCTCCGCCCCCTTCCGCTTCCAGTCCCGCCGGATCTCCGCCCGCACCCGGGCATCCGTCTTGGCGACGATCCGCTGGTTCTCACGCAACAGCTTGCGGTAGCTGTCGAGCCGACGTTCCGGAAGCTCACCGGCCTCGACGGCGGCGAGAACGGCGCAGCCGGGCTCCGCGACATGCGCGCAGTCCTGGAAGCGACACTCCGTGGCGAACTCCTCGATCTCGGAGAAGACCTGCCCGACGCCGCTCTCGGCGTCCCAGAGGCCGACGCCACGCAGGCCCGGCGTGTCGATGAGGACACCGCCGCCGGGAAGGGCCAGGAGGTTGCGGGTCGTCGTGGTGTGCCGGCCCTTGCCGTCCACGTCGCGCGCCGCCTGCACCTCCATGACGTCCTCGCCGAGGAGAGCGTTGGCGAGGGTCGACTTGCCCGCACCGGACTGACCGAGGAGGACAGCCGTACCGCCCGACAGGACCGCCTCGAGGACATCGAGTCCGTCACCGGCGTTGGAGCTCACGGCCAGCACCGGAACACCCGGCGCCGTCGTCTCCACGTCCTGCACGAGGTGCCCGAGCGTCGCCGCGTCCGGCACCAGGTCGGCCTTGGTGAGCACGACCACCGGCTGCGCGCCGGGCTCCCATGAGAGTGCCGACTCGTGCAGCAGTGCCTCACCACTCGGAGTGGACATGGCGAGCGCCAGGAACCGCTCGATCCGCGCGAGGTCCAGTTCTGCCGCGAGCGACACACAGATGACGACGTAATCGATGTTGGTGGCCAGCACCTGGCCCTCGGAACGCTTCGACGACGTCGAACGCACGAAGGCGGTACGACGCGGCAGCAGCGTCCGTACGTACCGAGGGTCGCGGCCCTCGGGGTCGACGGCGACCCAGTCCCCCGTGCATACGACCTTCATCGGGTCGCGGGGAACGACGAACTCGGTGTCGGCACGGATGACGCCGTCGGCGGTGACGACATCGCACTGCCCTCGGTCGACACGTACGACACGGCCGGGCAGGAGACCCTGCGCGGCGTGCGGGGTGAACTCGGCCTCCCAGTCCGCGTCCCAGCCGTACGGGGCCAGCGGGTGAGAGGAAAACGAGGACGAACCCAAGAGAGAGGAGAAAGACAAGGGGTGGCCCTTCACAGGGGTGGCCCCGGCACCGCGCGCTGTGACGCGGAGTGAAGAGAGGTCAGCCGGAGGCCACGGAGGTGGACTTGATGAACTTCCGGATGCGGGCAACGCCCATCGCAACGACAGCCATCGGTCAACACCTCCCAGAACAAACGAGTCACCTGCGGCAACCGATCACTGGTCACAGCTCGAACAGCACCGACCATAGGGGCCCTGGGGCCGCGGCGCCACCGCATTAGCGCTCACTACCTGTGGGCCGCTCTGATCCCCCATGTCTGTGCGGCAGGCGTGGGGTGACAGGGCCGCAGCAGACATAACCACATTTAATTTCAAATGATACATTATCGAACGAATGGATAGTTGTAATATGCGCTCATGACCGCCGACGCTCCTCAGCCAACCACCGCCTCGCGCGCGACCGACCGCCCCGGGGACACCTCGCCTTTCGCTCTCGGCCTGCTGCTGCGCCAGGCGCACTGGCGCGCGGCCGCCGTGATGACGGAGGCGCTTCGGCCGCTCGGCATCGAGTTGCGGCATTTCGCCGTGCTGATCGTTCTGGTCGACCGCGGGCCTACGGTCCAGCGGGACCTGGCGGCGGCGACAGGGTCGGACAAGGCGGGAATCATGCGGGTCGTGGACGACCTGGAGCGCAAGGGGCTGGCCGTACGCAAAGCCGTTCCGGGGGACCGGCGGGTGCGGGCAGTGGAGATCACGCCTCAGGGCATCGAGCTTTTCGATGCGGCCCATGTGGCGGCGGCTCCCCTGGCCGAGCGCCTGGTTGCCGAACTGGGGCCCGGCGAGCCCGAGCAGCTGACGGCCCTGCTGACCCGGTTCACCTATCCCGCAGGCGGCGAGGCGTAAGCACACCCGCACGACGGTTGCCTGCCGCGTGGGCGCCCTTTGTCCCATGCGGCTCGAGGCACGGCCCGCCGACAGGCCGAACAGTCGGGCCGCCCCTAGCGCCGGGCCTCCGGGCCTCCGGGCCTCCGGGGACAGAGCGCCACATCGTCACCGCCGGAGAGGGCGCAGATGACAAGGACGCCGTGTGACGTCCTCGGTCGAGGTGTCACACGGCGTCCATGGCCCGGGGGGTTACGCGGTGAAGCGCTCCGCGAGCTCCTTGGCCTTGGTGACCGCTTCCTCGAGGGCGCGCTCGCGGGAGGCCTCGAAGAGGGGGATCAGTTCGGACATGGCCGGGTTGCGGGGGGCCAGGGTGAGCTCCGGGACGATGAACTGGAGTTCCATGGCGAAGGTGTCCTTCAGGACGGCCTCCAGGTAGTTCTGGACGTACTCGAAGCCCTCACGCGGGGTGCCCGGCCGGTAGGAGCCGCCGCGGCTGGCGACGACGACGACCGGGGTGCCCTTGAGGGAGGGGTTCTCGCCCGCGGTGCGGCCCATCAGGTACACGCCGTCCAGCCACGTCTTGAGGGTCGACGGGATCGTGTAGTTGTGCATGGGGGCGCCGATCAGGACGGCGTCCGCCTGCTCCATCTCCTCGATGAGCTTCACGCGCGCGGCGAACGCGGCGGCCTGCTCAGGGGTGTGGTCGGACGGGGCGGCGAATCCGGCGGAGAAGGCGACGGCGTTGATGTGCGGGACCGGGTCGGCGGCGACGTCGCGGTAGACCACCGTGCCCTCCGGGTGCTGCTCCTCCCATGCCTTGCGGAAGGCGGCCGTGACCGTACGGGACGAGGACGCCCCGCTGGGGAAAACGGACGAGTCGATGTGCAACAGCGTGGCCATGGACTTTCTCCAATGTGCGGTGCCCGAGGCAGAGGACCAAGGGGCTGATGGTTCGTGCTCAACAATAGTTAAACACAAGATGGTATTGAATGATACTGTCGTGAGTGTGACGGAGGCATCAACGTTGAGCAGATGGGAGTTAAACGATCATGGACATCTATGAGGCGGTCACGAGCCGACGGGCGGTGCGCGGATTCACCGACCAGCAGGTCCCGAGGGAGACCCTGGAGCGCGTGCTGTCCGCCGCGGCCTGGTCGCCGTCCGCATCGAACCTCCAGCCGTGGCACGCCTACGTGCTGACCGGCGCGCCGTTGGCCGAGCTCAAGAAGCGTGCCGGCGAGCGTGTGGCCTCAGGTGACCCCTGGGACGAGGCGGAGTACGTGCAGTACCCGCCCGACCTGAAGTCCCCCTACTGCGAACGTCGATCCGCCTTCGGCGAGCAGCGCTACGGCGCACTCGGTATACCGCGCGAGGACATAGAGGCACGCCAGAGAGCCGCTTCCGCGAACTGGGACTGCTTCGGCGCGCCCGCCGCACTGTTCTGCTACATCGACCGCGACCTGGGCCCGGCCCAGTGGTCCGACGTCGGCATGTATCTGCAGACCGTCATGCTGCTGCTCCGCGCCGAAGGCCTGCACAGTTGCGCACAGATGGCATGGGCGAAGTATCACAAGACCGTCGCGGAGGTCCTGTCGCCCCCGGACGAGCTCCTCCTCTTCTGCGGCATGTCGATCGGCTACGAGGACCTCACGGTGAGTGACCCCCGTACAGGCCGGGCACCGCTCGCCGAGACGGTCACGTTCGTCGACGGTTAGGGCCTGTCCGGCGGATCATGCCGGAGACGCGGGATCGCGTCGATGCCCTGCTCAGGCGCGCTCGAAATCGAACGGGCTGCCTGTGCGGAAGACCAGCCGCACGCCCGAGGGCTGGGCCTCCGCCATGGCCGGCTGCCCGTCGGCGCACTGTGCGCGGGCCCGGGCGGGCAGCCGGTGCGGCAGCACCCCGTGCGCGGTGCGATCGAGGGAGAACGCACCGCGCAGGAGGCCTGCCGTGACGGGTGTGGTGATCCAGTCCGTCGTCCGGGGGCCGGCGGCGGAGCCGGGGACGTCGTCGTGCTGATCGCTCATCATGCTCAGCCTGTCCAGCTGATTCCTGATCCGCGCATGATGTTCCGGCCCGGCACCGTCCGCACGGTCACGTCATCCGCTCGTGCAACGGGCGCTGTTCAGCGTGAAGTTGCGCGGAGACGAGTTGGAGCCCTGCCATGACGCGAGGAAGCCGAAGGCGAACGTGCCCTTCGCGGCGACGGCCTTGTTGTAGTCGGCGGCGGTGGCCGTGACCTCGGCTTCGTCCTGGGCGAAGGTGCCGTCCCACATCTGACCGACCTGCTGGCCGTCCGTGAAGGTCCAGCCGAGGCGCCAGGTGTCGAGGGCCTTGGTGGAGGTGACGGTGACGTTGGCCTGGAAGCCGTCCGGCCACTCGTTGACGATCTCGTACTTCACCTGACAGACCGCCGACCCGCTCTTCGCGTCCTTCGCGTCCTTCGCGTCCTTCGCGTCCTTCGCGTCCTTCGCGTCCTTCCCCGACGCACCCGACTCACCCGACTCACTTGGCTTGTCGGCGGGTGACGAGGACTCGCCCTGGGCTTCCGGATCGGAGCGCACCTCCGGCCGTGACGTCGAGTCCGCGGTTTTGGGCACCCCCGACACACTCGTCGGGAAAATCACTCCCGGGTCAGCCACGGGCTGCCGGTCCGCGGATTCGCCGCCTGCGGTGGCGCCCCCGTCCTTCGCCCCGAACGGCATCACCGAGACCGTCAGCGCCAGCGCGGACACGATGACGGCCGCGACCAGGATCCCGGTCCGGCCGATCCGGGGCCGGACCACCCTGCCCTCGGCCAGGCCCGTGTCCAGGGTCGCGTCCGTACGTCCGCCGGCCAGCCCCGCCTCGGCGGCCCGGCGGCGGCGCTCCAGATACGCGAGGCCACCCCAGCCGATCACGCCGCCCGAGAGCGCCGCCGGCAGTCCGCCGCCGTGCAGCCGCAGACACGCGGCCGCCTCCGCGCACTGCACGCACCGGGCGAGATGCCGCGAGAGGTCCTCAGGTGTCTCGGCGCCGGGCGAGCGGGTGACCGCGTCGAGGAGCCGCGCGTAGCTGCGGCAGTTGGCATCCATCGGCGTGTCGAGGTGATTGCGGTGGCAGCGGTCCCGGAACAGCGCCCGCACCTGGGCGAGTTCCGCGGACGTGGCCGCCGGATCGAGGCCGAGCCGTCGGGCCACCGCGGGCAGTGGCAGCGACTCGACCTCGGCGAGCCACAGCAGCGCCGCGTCGGGCTCCTGCATGTCCCGCAGGCCGCGCAGCGCGAGCGGGCGGTTCAGCGGCGGCCCGGTGTAGCGCTCGGCCTTGTCGGAGTTGAGCCACAGCCGCAGATCGGGGTCGAGCCGATGGCCCTGCCCCTGTATCTCCCAGGCGGCGGCCGCGGTCCGAACCGAGGTCAGCAGCAGGGGTATCCGGGGCAGGCGCAGCATCCTGCGCCCGGTACTCTTCTCTCCGGCTGTGGCCGCGCGCGCCTCTTGGATGCCGTGCGTGAACGCCTCGGTCGCCAGCTGTGTCGCCGCGGCCGAACCGGATGTGCAGAGATCTGCGTAGGACAGGACCGCGTCCCAGCACTCCGAGAGCAGTGCGGCCTCGGCGGCGTTCTGGGGGGTCGGCAGGTCAGGCATGGGGGGCTCCTGCATCAACTGCTTCCATGTGCAACGTCAAGCAATGTCAATGTCAACTCACCTTCTAGACAAGGGAGTTGATCGCCGTCTCAACGACGGGGGCCCGAGCTTTTCACGGTTCTTACACAACTGACAAGCGAGGTATTCAAATGACGCCGTAAGCGGTTGCGCCACCGTGTCTCCGCCCGGCTCCGGGCGCCCCTCATGCTGTACGTACGCGACGCCGAGAAGTATCGATCCCGACCGACCTTTACGCGACCTTCGCCCTTCGCCTCTACGGGCGGGACGGCTCGTCCGCGGACTCCCGTGCCGGGAGGCTGTCCATGAAGGAGCTTACGGAGAAGACCGCTCGGCCCGGTCCGGGCGGACCGTATCCGGGCGGCGACGAGAGCCCGAAGTCCTCCATGGTGGAGCGGTAGGCCTCCAGAAGCCGGATGTGGTACTCCAGCGGCGCGCCCTGCGGGTTGGCCTTGCCGAGTGGGGTCGTCGGCTCCGGGCACCAGGTGGTGAAGCGGGGCGTGATGCCGTGCGACATGAAGAAGCGCAGCCCCTCGGTGGTGGAGGCGATGGCCTCGTCGACGGTGGTGAAGCCGAAGGGCTCGGCCATCTCCACGCCCGCCACGAAGTTCGGGATGACATTGCGGGCGCCGAAGATCTCCGCCGAGTCGAGGATGCGCTTGTGCCACTCGTCGCGGCCGACGTAGCGCTCCTTCCCGGGGCAGTACAGCTCGAAGAGCCGGCGGTCCCACACTTCATAGTTGGGGTGGTAGATCTGCACGCCGTAGTCCTTGAACCGCTGCACGTCGTCCCGCGGCAGCGCCTGTGCGACGACCTTCCCGATCCACCGCCCGGGGAAGCGCTCCTCGATGGCCTTGGCGTAGTGCCCGTAGAAGTCGGCCTCGCCGCGCCCGGCGACCGTCTTGGTGATCGCGCCGCCGGTGAGGGTGTAGGCGGTGGACGACTTGGCGGTGTCGTACCGGTCGATGATCTCCAGCGCTTCGAGGACCTCCTCGACGTCCTTCACGCCGGTGTACGGACGGCCAGCCGCCTTGTGCTGGCGCCAGTTGTGGTTGATGTCGCAGTACTGGCACTCCTCCTTGGCCCCGAAGTACTGGCAGACGCGGAAGACGGTGAGGTAGATGAGGTACCCCCACTGAATGGTCGGGGCCACCTCCATCACGGACTTCCCGTTGGAGAGGGTGTGCCGGTAGTACTCGGGCATCGGGGGCACCCCGACGTCGGAGATCCGCTTCCCGTCGAGATAAAGCCCGAGCATCCCGTCCTCGTCGGCGGCCACCCGGTACGGCGACGCCGGATTGACCCGCACGGACACCACGGTCCGCCGCAGGTCGTACGGGCCGCCCGTGAGGATGATCTCCTCGGGCGGGCGCCTCAGGGCCGCCTCGCCCAGCTCGGGCAGGGTGCCGTGGTCGAAGGAGAAGATGAAGTACGACTTCGGCTTGACGTCACCCTTCTCGTTGTCGCTCAGCGCCGATGCGTCGAAGGCCACACCTCCGCGGAGCAGGTCCTCCTTGAAAACCGCTTCCCGCGGCACATGCGGGAACCGCTCCATCAAATCCTCTACCAGCGCGGTGCGGCTGCCGCCCATCCCGATCTCCTCGCTCCCGACTTGTCCCTGCTCGCCCCGTCTCATCGTGGGCTTTCAGGCTCCGTGCTCGACTCCTCACGGTATGCCTCTGCCTGCGCGTCAGCTGTGCCGGGGCCCTCGTGCCGCGCCCCGGGGCCCACATCCGCGCCCGCCACGGGCGTCGCCCTAGAGTCCCGCCCATGACCACGACACCGGTACGTCTCCACCACACGGACCACCCCGGCACGGCCCCCACCCTCCTCCTCGTCCACGGCTGGGGCGGCAGCGGCGGGGACTGGGATCCCACGCTCCCCTACTGGCGGCACCGGGTGCTCGTCCCCGATCTGCGCGGACACGGCCGCTCCCCGAAACCCGCCGAGGGGTACGGCGCGGGTGACTTCGCCGCCGACCTGGCGGAGCTGCTTCTGCGGCTCGGTACCGGCCCGGTGATCGCCGTCGGACACTCGATGGGCGGGCAGGCGGTGACGGCGCTCACGGTCGAACACCCGGATCTCGTACGAGGGTTGGTCGTCGTCGATCCGGCGTACGGCAGGGACGAGGCGGAGGCGGCGAGGATACCCGCGGAACAGGAGGAACTCAGGAAGGAGGGCACGGAGTGGGCGGCGCGCTTCGTGGAGGGGGCCTTCCATCCGGGAACAGACGACGAACTGCTCAACCGGCAAAGGCAGTTGATGCTCGACATGGACCCGGACGTGCTGCTCCAGTGCCGTGTCGGGATGTATCTCGCGCCGGACGCCTTCGGACTGCGACCCGCCACGGGCGCGTATCTCGCGCGGCGCCGGTGCCCCGTCCTCGGCGTGTACGCGACCTCACGGGCAGCCCAGTTCGAACGCGAAACGTTGAGCGACCCGAGGTCGCACGTGGTCGTGTTCGACGGGGCCGGGCACTTTCTGCACGAGGAGCGACCGCGGGATCTCGTGGAGCTGACGGAACACTGGGTGGCCGGCATCGGCAAGGCGCTCTGACGACAGAGCAGCACCCATCCCCCAGGCATCAGAAGCACCCACCCCTCCGACACCTGAGCACCACCCACCCCCTCCGACGACCGAGGAGCGGGGTGCCGGACGCGGAACCCCACGGCGGGGGGCCGGACGCGGAACCCCACGGCGGC
Source organism: Streptomyces sp. NPDC048275 (assembly GCF_040652275.1). NCBI lineage: Bacteria > Bacillati > Actinomycetota > Actinomycetes > Kitasatosporales > Streptomycetaceae > Streptomyces > Streptomyces sp. NPDC048275. Next base: position 65,646 of record NZ_JBEZLR010000042.1, on the reverse strand, counting down.
GGGCAGGCGCAGAAGCCCCACGACGGGGGCCGGGGGGGCGAAGCCCCACAGCCAGGGCCGGGGGGGCGAAGCCCCACAGCCAGGGCCGGGGGGGGCGAAGCCCCACAGCCAGGGCCGGGGGGGGCGAAGCCCCACAGCGGGAGCCGGGGGGCGAAGCCCCACAGCGGGAGCCGGGGGGCGAAGCCCCACAGCGGGAGCCGGGGAGGCGAAGCCCCTTGGCCGGGTCCAGGGCAAAGCCCACACCGGGGATCCAGGGGCGAAGCCCCTTGGCAGGGTCCGGGGCGGAGCCCCGGGAGGATGGGACGGGTAGGGGCGGCGGGGGCGAAAAACCCCACGCGACACCCCCAACGCAATGGTCAAGCGGCCCGATCCAGCACCTCGCGATCGACCCGGTAGGCCAACTCCCTCCCGGACAGCAACCGTTCGATCTCGTCCACGACCGTCAGCCCGAGCCGAGCGACCTCGTTGCCCTGGGAGCCCGCGAGGTGCGGAGTGATGAAGGCGTTCGGGAGGTCGTAGAGCGGAGAGTCCGCCGGCAGCGGCTCGGGCTCGGTGACATCGAGAATCGCACTGATCCGCCCGGCCCGCAGCTCCTCGATGAGCGCACCATGGTCGACGAGCGAGCCGCGTGCGGTGTTGATGAGCACCGATCCACCGGCCATCCGGGCAAGTTCACGGCGCCCGATCAGGTGCCGGGTCTCGGCCGTCTCCGGAGCGTGGATGGTGACGATGTCACTGGTGCGCAGCAGATCGTCGAGCGACAGCAGGGAGACCCCGAGCGCGCCGGCCCCCGCCTCGTCGACGTACGGGTCGGCGAGGCTCACCTCCAGGTCGAAGGGCCGCAGCAGTTCGATGAGCCGACGGCCGATGCGGGAGGCCCCGACGATACCGACGCGGCGCCCGAAGTTGCCGATGCCGGGGACGATCCCCTCGTGGGGGAAGGCGCGCCGGGTGCGCAGCCGGTCGCGATGGGCGAAGAGATCCTTGCCGGCGAGCAGGATCATGGCGAGCGTGTACTCGGCGACAGGCAGCGCGTTGGACCCGGCCGCCGACGACACGGCGATCCCGCGCTCCCAGACCGCGGGCGTGGTGAAGCTCTTGACCGAGCCCGCGGCGTGCAGCACGGCACGCAGCTTCGGCGCCGCGTCCAGGGTCGCGGGGTCGAGCGCGGGACAGCCCCACCCGGTGATCAGAATCTCCGTCTCGGCTAGGGCGTCACGGACCCGTGCGTCCGTGAAGTCCTCGGCCACCAGAGCGGGATCGATGTCCACGAAGTCACGCAGCCGGGCCAGTGTCGCCGGCGGAAAGATCTGCGGCACGTTCTCGGCGGTCATGGCGAACATCGCCACGGGGCGCTCGGGCAAGGAGGTGACCTTCCGGCTCGGTGAGTCCATCGACAGCAACCGGTCTCCACGGTGACAGCAACCGCGATAGCAACCGGTTTCTACGCTAGCTGCCGCCGCGCGAGAGGGTCAATGGACGTGCTGATGGGACGGCAGGCCCGGCGAGGTAGTTTCCAGCGGGGGCCACCGCACGGCCGCCAACAGCAACTTCCCGTGGAGGGATCACAGGGATGACACAGACCCTGACCAACTGGGCCGGCAACATCACGTACACCGCCAAGGAGCTGCACCGCCCGCAGTCGCTCGACGCGCTCGCGGCGCTGGTCGCGGACAGCGCGCGGGTACGCGTCCTGGGCAGCGGGCATTCGTTCAACGCGATCGCCGAGCCGGGCGAGGACGGCGTCCTGCTCTCGCTGACCGCGCTGCCGCCGACCGTCGACGTCGACACGACGGCCCGTACGGTACGGGTCGCGGGCGGCGTCCGGTACGCGGAACTGGCCCGCCGGGTGCACGAACACGGTTTCGCCCTGCACAACATGGCGTCCCTCCCGCACATCTCCGTGGCGGGCTCGGTGGCGACCGGCACGCACGGATCGGGAATCGGCAACGGTTCGCTCGCCTCGGCCGTCCGCGAGGTCGAGCTGGTCACGGCGGACGGCTCGACCGTGACGATCGCCCGGGGCGACAAGCGCTTCGACGGGGCCGTGACCTCCCTCGGCGCTCTGGGCGTCGTCACCGCGCTCACCCTGGACCTGGAAGCGGACTTCGAGGTGAGCCAGCATGTCTTCACCGAACTCCCGCTGGCGGGGCTGGACTTCGAGACGGTGGCGGCGACGGCGTACAGCGTGAGTCTCTTCACCGACTGGGGGCGCCCCGGTTTCCGGCAGGTATGGCTCAAGCGGCGCACCGACCAGCCGCCGGCCGATTTCCCGTGGGCCGCGCCGGCCACCGAGGCGATGCACCCCGTGCCCGGGATGCCCGCCGAGAACTGCACCCGGCAGTTCGGCGTCCCCGGCCCCTGGCACGAGCGGCTGCCGCACTTCCGGGCAGAGTTCACGCCGAGCAGCGGGGCCGAGCTGCAATCCGAGTATCTGCTGCCGCGACCGCACGCCCTGGCGGCGCTCCAGGCCCTCGACGCGATCCGCGAGACCATCGCGCCGTTGCTGCAGATCTGCGAGGTGCGCACGGTCGCCGCCGACAGCCAGTGGCTGAGCCCCTCGTACGGGCGGGACACCGTGGCCCTGCACTTCACATGGGTGGAGGACACGGCGGCCGTACTGCCGGTGGTGCGGCGGGTCGAGGAGGCGCTGGACCCGTTCGATCCCCGGCCGCACTGGGGCAAGGTGTTCACGACCGCGCCGGCGGTGCTGCGCGGGCGCTACCCGCGGCTGGGCGAGTTCAAGACACTGGCCGACTCCCTGGACCCGACGCACAAGTTCACCAACGCCTTCGTGAACACCTTCGTGAACGACTGAATGGGCGGCTGAGCGGACGGCAGAGGGGATGGCAGAGGGGGCGAGCAAGTCAGTGACCGAGTGAGCGGCCGATTGTCGACTACAGGCTTTCTCCACCCCATTTCCTAACCCCTTGTCGAATGTCCGTCCCAGGCCATAGCCTTGCGCCGCGCCGGGGCCGACGAGCTTCGTCATGCCGCGGTTCGGCAACGAGCCGCCCCGGGGCCCGCGGCGGTTCGGAGAATCAAGGTGGCAAGGCCCGTGAAGCGCACATCACGCGACATCCGCACCGCGAACCGCTATGGGGTGCTGCGCCAGATCATCGCCGCGTCGCCCACCTCCCGGCAGGAGTTGGCGGCCGCCACCGGGCTCAGCCTCGCCACGGTCGCCACACTCGTCGGAGAGCTGCTCGAGCTCGGGATGCTGACCGAGGTCGGGTTCGAGGACTCCGCGGGTGGCCGCCCGCGGGGTCTCGTCGCCGTCAACGCGTCGGGGGGCGCGTTGATCGGCGTCGACATCGCGGAGACGTACGTACGCGTGGAGCTGTTCGACCTCGCGCTGAACGTGCTCGCCCGCGCCGCCGAGCACATGCGCCCCGGTGAGAGCCGCCCGGAGCATATCGTCGGGCATGTCGCCGCCGCCGTCGGCTCGGTGGTCGCGCAGGCCGGGATCGAGGGCGCCCGCGTGCTCGGTGTGGGCGTCAGCGTCCCCGGCCAGGTGGATCGCGACACCGGGATCTCCGAGTACGCGCCGAACTGGGACTGGCACGACGTGCCGCTGCTGGATCTGCTCGCCGAGCACATCGCCTACCCCCTCTACCTCGACAATCCGCTGCGCGCCTGCGCGGTGGCCGAGTTGTGGTTCGGCGCGGCCCGCGGGCGCGGGGACGCCGTCGTCGTCAATCTGGGCACGGGGGTCGGCGCCGGGCTCGCACTCGGCGGCGGGCTGCATCGCGGGGTCAGCAACAGCGCGGGCGAGTGGGGCCATACGACGCTGGTGCTGGACGGTCGGCCGTGCCACTGCGGCAATCACGGCTGCGTGGAGACGTATGTCGGGGCGCCCGGAATCATGCTGAACCTGCGCGAGTTGAGCCCGGACAGCCCGCTGCTGCACGCCGAGGACCAGACCGCCACGATCGACGCGCTGTCCCGCGCGGTCGCCGCACACGACCCGGTGGCGCTCAAGGCGGTCCGGGACACCGCCCGTTACCTCGGCGCCGGCATCGCGGACCTCGTCAACCTCCTCAACCCCGAAGTCGTCGTACTCAGCAGCTGGGTCGCCGCCGCGCTCGGCGAACCGCTGCTCCATGAGGTGCGCGAGGCGGTCGCCCGGCACGCGCTGAGGCGTCCGCTGGCCGCCACCGAGATCGTCCTCTCCCCCATTCCGACCGATCCGGTCTGCCTCGGAGCCGCGACGTTCGCCCTGGAAGGGGCGCTCCAGTCGGTCGGCCAGAGGCCCGCCAAGCGCACCACGGCCGCGAAGAGCCGTACCGCACCGGCTTCATGACGGCAGCGACGTCAACCCCCTGAGGGGGCTGGTGGGCCCTCAGGGACAGCCCGCCGCCCCACGGCCCGTTCGGCCCTCCGAACCGGACGCAACGCTTCGAACAGACTTCGTCCAACCCCTTGCCGAAGCCTTAGCCGAAGGTTAACGTCCCGCTCCGCACAGCGAATTCGAGCCGTAGCCGTACTCGAGACAAGGACGTCAACATGTCGGCGATGAGCAACAACTGGGACCGTCGATCCGTACTGAGGGCCGCCGCGGGCCTGGCCGCACTGGGCCCGCTCGCCGCGTGCGGCAGCAACAACGGCCGCAGTGGCGGCGGTTCGGGCAACGGCCTCGTCCAGTACTTCCACGCCTACGGCGAGACGGGCACCGAGCAGGCGATCAAGAAGTACGCGGCGGCCTACGACAAGGCCGACGTCACCACGCAGTGGATCACCGGCTCGAACTTCGAGAGCAAGCTGTTCGCGACCCTGCTCACCAAGAACGCGCCCGACCTCTTCGAGTTCCACCCGCAGATCCAGCTCATCAAGAGCGGTCAGGTGGCCGATCTGACGGACATCATCGATCCGGTCAAGGACGACTTCAACCAGGCCGACATCGCCTCGCACACGGTGGACGGGAAGATATACGGCGTCCGGATGATCGACGACCCGCAGTTCTTCTTCTACCGCAAGTCGATGCTGGAGAAGGCCGGCGTCGGCGTGCCGCAGACGCTCGACGAGCTGATCGAGGCCGCCGCCAAGCTCACCACGGACAAGGTCAAGGGCGTCTACCTCGGCAACACGCTGCAGGCGGTCATCCGCCCGATGATCTGGGCGGCCGGCGCCGACACCCTCGATGCGAAGAACGAACCCGCCTATCACACGGACGGTGTCGTCGAGGGCCTCAAGGCGATGCGCAAGCTGTTCACCAGCGGTGACCTCCTCCTCGACGCCCCGGCCGACTACTGGGACGCGTCCGCGCTCACCCAGGGCCTCACCGCCATCCAGTTCTGCGGCATGTGGGCGATGCCGGTGATGCAGGAGGCGCTCGGCGACGACCTCGGCGTCTTCCCCTTCCCGAAGGTCGGCGACGCCGGCAAGCCCTCGGTCTACAACGGCGGCTGGTCGATGTTCGTCAACGCCAAGGGCGACAAGGTCGACGAGGCCAAGGAGTACGTGAAGTGGCTGTGGCTGGACCAGAAGGAGTACCAGGAGGACTGGGCCCTCTCCTACGGCTTCCACATCCCGCCACGCACCTCGATCGCCGAGTCCGCCGAGAAGCTCAAGTCGGGGCTGCCGGCCGAGGGCGTCAAGCTCTTCAGCGACTACGGGCACTTCGACAACATCGGCTGGACCCAGGCCATGATCAAGGCGACGGAGGATATGTTCGCCGACTCGGTCCGCAAGGACGGTGACCCGGAGGCCGCGCTCGACACGTGCGACAAGGTGGTCAACACCGAGCTGAAGAAACTCTTCGGATAGTCGCCGGACGGATCACGACATGTCGACGACCACCTCGCGCGACCTCGCGCACCCCGCCCCGGCGAAGGCCTCCCCGGCCAAGCCACGGCGGGGGCTGCGGGGCAGCGGCACCCTCAACTTCTGGATCTTCACCGGGCCGTTCCTCATCGGCCTGCTGATCTTCGTCTACGTCCCGATCGGCTGGAGCATCTGGCTCAGCTTCTTCGAGGCCCGCTTCACCGTCACACCCAGCACGTTCGTCGGTTTCGACAACTACCGGTTCATGCTGGAGAACGAGAACTTCACCGGCGCCCTCGGCACCTTCACCGTCTTCGCCGCGATCATCGTGCCCACCACCTGGGCGCTGTCGCTGGGGCTGGCCCTGATGGTGAACCGGCTGCGGTTCATGCGGGCGTTCTTCCGGTCGGTCTTCTTCCTGCCGACCGCGTGCAGCTATGTCGCCGCCTCCCTCATCTGGAAGATGTCCCTGTTCAACGGTGTCCGCTTCGGTCTGGCGAACACCGTGCTGGGCTGGTTCGGCGTCGAGAACATCGCCTGGCTCGCCAACCCCGATCCGCCGTGGTACTGGCTGGTCATCGTCTCCGCGCGCCTGTGGCTGCAGTCCGGCTTCTACATGATCCTGTTCCTCGCCGCACTGCAGAACATCCCCGGCGAGTTGTACGAGGCCGCCGCGATCGACGGCGCCAAGCCGGGGTGGCAGACCTTCTGGCACATCACGCTGCCGCAACTGCGCGCGACCTCCACGGCGGTGATCCTGCTGCTGCTGATCGCCGCCTACCAAGCCTTCGACGAGTTCTTCAACCTGCTGTCGAAGACCACCTGGGGACGGCCACCGCTGGTCGAGTTGTACTACACCGCCCTCGGTGACAGCCAGGACTACGGGGCGGGCAGCGCGGGCGCGGTGATCCTGACCCTGCTGATCGTCGTCATCACCCTGTTCCAGGGCAAGATCATGGGCTTTGGAAGGGGTGAGGAGTCCAAGTGACCACGACCGCACCTGAGGTGACGAAAACCGCCCCGGCCGGCCGGCCCCGCGCCGGACGCGGCCGGGGGGTCATGAGCTCCGCCGGCCTGTACGCCGCCACCGGCGTCGCGGCCTTCCTCTTCCTGATCCCGTTCTACGTCATGCTCCGCAACGCCCTCTCCACCGACGCCGAGATCACCGGTGAGGACTGGGCGCTCTTCCCCACGGACATCCAGTGGGGCAACATCACCGAGCCGTTCAAGGACACGACGACCGACTTCGGCCAGTCGATGGTGAACTCGCTGATCGTCGGCGTCCTGCACACCGTCGGCACCCTGCTGGTCTGCTCGCTCGCCGGATACGGCCTGGCCCGCATCCCGTACAAGCACGCCAACAAGGTCTTCTACGGGGTCCTGTTCACCCTGATGGTCCCGACCGCCGTCACGTTCGTGCCGGGTTTCGTGCTGGTTTCGTCCCTGGGCTGGATCGACTCCTACCGCGGTCTGATCATCCCGGGCCTCTTCAGTGGTTTCACCTGCTTCCTCTTCCGGCAGTACTTCCTGGGGTTCCCCAAGGAGCTGGAGGAGGCGGCGCGGGTGGACGGGCTCGGCTACTGGGGCGCGTACTGGCGTGTCGTGGTGCCGAACTCGCTGAACTTCTTCGCGGCGATGGCGACCATCACCTTCATCAACGGCTGGAACGCCTTCCTGTGGCCGCTGGTCATCGGCCAGGACCCGAGCGCGTGGACCGTCCAGGTCGCGCTCTCGAACTACATGACCAACCAGACCGTCAACTACCACCTGATCTTCATGGCCACCGCCATTTCCATCTTGCCCCTGCTGTTCGTGTTCCTCTTCCTCCAGCGCTGGCTGGTGCAGGGGATCGCACAGACGGGCATCAAGGGCTGAGCCACACCAAGGCTGAGCCACATCAAGGGCCGATAGGAGACCGATGTCTTTCCGCGCAACTACCGCCATTGACTATGTCGAGGACGTCTCGCCCGGCAGCGGGGTGCTTGCGCCGCGCGCCCGGTACGCGTCCTCGGACGCCAGAACCTTGTCACTGAACGGCAGTTGGCGCTTGCGTGTGTCTCCCACCGCGGACGCCGAGGACGACTCCTTCGCGGCCGAGGGGTACGACGCCGGGGACTGGGCCGAGGTCTCGGTCCCCGGTCACTGGGTGCTGCAGGGTCATGGCGCACCGATCTACACCAACCACCTCTACCCGTTCCCGGTCGACCCGCCCCGGGTGCCGACCGAGAACCCGACCGGCGACCATCTGCACACCTTCGATCTGCCGTCCGACTGGCCCTCGGACGGCGGCACGGTGCTCCGCTTCGACGGTGTCGAGTCCTGTGCCCGCGTCTGGCTGAACGGCACGGACATCAGCGAGTTCAAGGGCTCCCGGCTGCCGCACGAGTTCGCGGTGGGCCATCTGTTGCAACCGAGCGGGAATGTGCTCGCGGTCCGCGTCCACCAGTGGTCGGCCGGCTCGTACCTGGAGGATCAGGACCAGTGGTGGCTGCCCGGCATCTTCCGGGACGTCACGCTGCTGCACCGCCCGGCGGGCGGCGTGCTCGACTTCTTCGTGCACGCGTCGTACGACCATGTCGAAGGGCTGGGGACGCTGCGCGTCGACTCCGACGTGGACGGGCGGGTCACCGTGCCCGCCCTGGACATCGATGTCGCGACCGGCGAGTCCGTCACCGTGCCGGTCGAGGCGTGGAGTGCCGAGATACCGCGGCTGTACGACGGTGTGCTGGCCACGGAGGGCGAGCGCGTGCCGCTGCGGATCGGTTTCCGCACGGTCGTGCTCGAGGACGGGCTGATCAAGGTCAACGGCCACGCGATCCTCTTCAAGGGCGTCAACCGGCACGAGTGGCACCCCGAGCGGGGCCGCGCGCTCGACCTGGAGACCATGCGCGAGGACGTGCTGCTGATGAAGCGGCACAACATCAACGCCGTCCGCACCTCGCACTACCCGCCGCACCCCGCCTTCCTCGACCTGTGCGACGAGTACGGCCTGTGGGTCATCGACGAGTGCGACCTGGAGACCCACGGCTTCGTCGAGCAGGACTGGCGGGACAATCCCGTCGACGACGACCGCTGGACCCCGGCCCTGCTCGACCGCGCGGCCCGCATGGTCGAGCGCGACAAGAACCATCCGTCGATCGTCATCTGGTCGCTCGGCAACGAGGCCGGCACCGGACGCGGGCTCACCGCCATGGCCGAGTGGATCCGCGGCCGGGACGCCTCGCGGCTCATCCACTACGAGGGCGACATCGACTGCCGGGACACGGACGTCTATTCCCGGATGTACGCCGACCACGCCGAGGTCGAGCGGATCGGCCGAGGCCAGGACGGCGGCACCCACCGGCGACGCGGGCTCCCCTTCATCCTCTGCGAGTACGGGCACGCCATGGGCAACGGCCCCGGCGGGATCGCCGACTACCAGCACCTCTTCGAGTCGTACGACCGTATCCAGGGCGGTTTCATCTGGGAGTGGATCGACCACGGCATCCAGGACGAGCGCTACGGGTTCGCGTACGGCGGCGACTTCGGCGAGGAGCTGCACGACGGGAACTTCGTCTGCGACGGGCTGCTGTTCCCGGACCGGACGCCGTCGCCGGGTCTCGTCGAGTACAAGAAGGTCATCGAGCCGGTCCGGATCGACGGTGACGGTTCGGACGGGACCGTACGGGTGACGAACGCCTACGACTTCGCCGACCTGTCCGCGCTGGCCTTCGAGTGGTCCTACGACGTCGACGGCGAGACCGTCGAGACGGGCGCGCTGTCCGTGCCCCCGCTCCTCCCGGGCGAGTCCGCGGACGTGAAGCTTCCGCCGCCCACCGCGGACGCGCGGGGCGGTGAGACGCGGTGGACCGTGCGGGCGCTGCTCGCGGCCCAGGCCGCATGGGGGCCACAGGGACATGTGGTGGCGTGGGCTCAACTCCCCGTTTCACCAAGCCCGTCGACGCCGGTGGCACAGGGTGACGCCCCGGTGCTCGGTGAGCGGCAGATCACCCTGGGCCCGGCCGCCTTCGACGCCCGTACCGGTGCGCTGCGGACGATCGGCGGCCTCGACGTCACCGGGCTGCGCCTGGACGTGTGGCGGGCGCCGACCGACAACGACAGCGGCGCGGCGTGGCAGCCCGATCTGCGGTACGGCCTGCTCTGGCGCGAGCTGGGACTGCACCGGATGCAACACCGCCTGGACGCGGTGGAGTTGGGCGAAGACGCGCTGACCGTACGGACCCGGGTGGCGCCCGCCGCCCGGGAGGCGGGCCTGCGCACGGTGTACCGGTGGACGTCCGACGGGACGCGGCTGCGGCTCACCGTGTCCGTGGCGCCCGAGGGCGACTGGACGCTGCCCCTGCCCCGGCTCGGGATCCGACTCGGGCTCGCGGGCTCGGCGGATCAGGTGAAGTGGTTCGGCGGCGGCCCCGGCGAGGGCTATCCGGACACCAAGGCGGCCTCGATGGTGGGTCGTTGGTCGTCGACGGTGGACGCGCTGCAGACGCCGTACGTCCGTCCGCAGGAGAACGGCGCACGCCCCGACGTCCGCTGGGCGGAGATCGGCGGGCTGCGGATCGAGGGCGAGCCGGAGTTCTGGTTCACCGCGCGCCGCTGGACGTCGGAGCAACTCGACGCCGCCGAGCACCTGACCGACCTGTCGGCGGGCGACACGGTGTGGGTCAACCTCGACCACGGCCAGCAGGGCATCGGCTCGCAGTCGTGCGGTCCGGGCGCGCTGCCCCAGTACCAACTGCGGGCTGTTCCCGCCGAATTCACGTTCGTCTTCTCGGAGATTCATGACTGACACCCTCACGAAGACTGCGGCCGGTCGGCTTTTCAGCCGACCGGCCGCGGTCGCGTCCTGCGCCGGATTCGTACTCATCGGCATGCTCCAGGCGCTGTACGGCCCGGCGGTCCCGGGCCTGCGCGAGGAGTACGGCCTGACTCCCTCCGCCGCCGGCCTCGGCCTGAGCCTGCACTTCACCGGCGGTGTCGCGGGCGTCCTGGCGTTCAACGCGATCCACTCCCGGATCTCCAACAGATCTCTGCTGGCCGCGAGTTACGCCCTGATGGCGGTGGGCGGCGCGGGCTTCGCGTTCGCCCCGAACTGGCCGTTCGCCCTCGCCGCCGCCTTCCTCGGCGGGCTCGGCTTCGGCGGCATCGACTACGGCCTCAACCAGTTGTTCGCGGTCGGCTTCGGCAACCGCTCGACAGCCATGCTGAACGTCCTGAACGCTCACTTCGGCATCGGCGCGGTGCTCGGCCCCGCGCTCATCGCCTGGCTGGGTCCCGGCGACTACGCGTACGCCTTCGGTGCCGGCGCCGTGCTCGCCGGGGCGCTGATCCTGTGCACGGGCGGCGTCCGCAGCCAACCGCCCCGAACCGCCCAGAGCCTCGGCGAGAAGCCCGCCTCCGGCGGACTGCTCTCGCGCGTGCTCGTCGGCTTCCTGGCCCTGTACATACTGAACGTCGCCGTCGAAGCGGGCGTCGGCGGCTGGGAGCCAACCCACCTGGAGACCGTCGGCTACAGCGCGACGGTCGCCGCCTCCGCAACTTCCGTGTACTGGCTGATGCTGACCGCCGGCCGCTTCCTGGTCGTCCCGATCACCCTGCGGTACGCGCCCGAGCGCATCCTCGCGGTCTGCGCGGCCGGCATGACGGTCTGCCTGCTGCTGGCGCTGATTCCGGGGGCGGCCCCGGTGGCGTACGCCGGTGTGGGCCTGTTCATCGCGCCCGTCTTCCCGACCGGGCTGCCCTGGCTCAACAGCGCCCTCCCCCAGGCGAAAAGAGCCGGCGCCTGGGTGATCGCGGCCTCGATGATCGGAGGTGTCGCGGCTCCCCCGCTCCTCGGCGCGGGCATCGAGGTGTCGGGGATCCACGCGGTGCCGTGGCTGCTGACCGTGCTGTCCGCCGCCTCCCTCGCGGCGACCGTGTGGCTGATCGCCCTGACCCGAAAGGCCTCTTCGTGAGCGGAAGCATCCAAGTACGCGGTCTGTCCCGGACCTTTCACACCACCGTCCGCCGCCCCGGCTTCACCGGCGTCCTCAAGTCCCTGGTCAGCCCGGAGCGGGTCGCGAAGGAGGCCGTCTCGGACGTCTCCTTCGACGTGGCCCCCGGCGAACTGCTCGCCCTGCTCGGCCCGAACGGCGCCGGCAAGTCCACCACCATCAAGATGCTCACCGGCATCCTCACCCCGACGTCCGGCGAGGCACGCGTCGCGGGGGTGGTCCCGTACCGGGAGCGCGAGCGCAACGCGCGCAACATCGGCGCGGTGTTCGGGCAGCGCACCCAGCTGTGGTGGGACCTGCCGGTGCGGGAGTCGTTCGCGATCCTGCGCGACATCTACGGAGTGCCGGAGCGTGAACACCGCGTCCGCCTCGGTGAGTTCGATGAGCTGCTCGAACTGTCCACCTTCTGGGACACCCGCGTGCGCCATCTCTCCCTCGGCCAGCGGGTGCGCTGCGATCTCGCCGCCGCGCTGCTGCACGACCCGCCCGTGGTGTTCCTCGACGAGCCCACCATCGGCATGGACGTGGTGGTCAAGGAACAGGTGCGCGGCTTCCTCAAGCACCAGGTGGAGTCGCGCGGCCGGACGGTGCTGCTCACCACGCACGACATGACGGAGGTCGAGCGGCTCGCCGAGCGTGTCGTCCTGATCAACCACGGGCGTCTCGTCCTCGACGGCACCCTGGACGAGATCCGCCGCACGTTCGGCTCCACCTGGCAGGTGCGGGCCACGCTCGCCGATCCGCAGGCCCCTGTCTCGCCGCTGCCGGGGATCGCGCTGCTGCGCCGGGAGGGCCCGCAGGTGGTGTTCGGCCCGGACGGTCCTGACGCCCCGACGGTCCACCAGGCGCTCAAGCTCGTCATCGAGCGGTACGAGGTGTCGGACCTCGCGATCGACGAGGCCGACCTCGAGGACGTGATGCGGGCGGCGTACGTCCAGGCGTCGGTTCCCGAGTCCGCCCAGGCGGTGGCCGAGTGAGCCTGTCCCTCCCGAGCGGCTGGCGGGCCGCCCGGGTCACCCCGCTCGGCGAGCTGCACACCCCGCCCCGGATGACCGCCGCGCTGCTCCGCCTCACCGTGCAGGTGGTGCTGGTGGCGTCGCTGTGGCGCGGACTGTACGCGCAGACCGGCACCACCGCCGGACTCACCCGCGACCAGGCGGTCACGTACGCCGTGCTCGCCGTACTGGCCACCCGCATCCGGGAGTTGGACCAGTACTCCGGCCGGGACACCGTCCAGCAGCACATGCACTTCGGCACCATCGTGTACTGGTATCTGCGCCCGCTGCCCCCGCAGCGCTACTACGCGCTGCGGGCGTTCGGCGAGCAGGTGTACGGGTTCGTGTGGGCGCTCGCCGGATACGCGGTCTGCCTGGCCGTCGGAGTCGTCGATCCCCCCAAATCGGCAGCTGCCGCTGGGGTGTTCGCGGTGAGCGTGCTGCTCGGCCAGTGGGTCTTGTACTACGTGATGCTCGTCATCGACCAACTGTGTTTCTGGACGCTCCGCAACGGCGCCGCGATGCTGATCCTGATCTTCGCGCAGAACCTGCTGTCCGGCGTGTACGCGCCGCTGTGGTTCTTCCCGGACTGGTTCATCACGCTCAGCCGCTTTCTGCCGTTCCAGGCGACGCTGAGCGTGCCGCTGTCGCTGTACGTGGGCCGGATCCCGGTGTCCGACGCGGGCCCCGAACTCGCCCTGCAGGCCGCCTGGGTGGTGGTGCTCGCCCTGTTCACCCGGCTGCTGTGGCGGCGCGCCGCCCGGCGCGTGATCTCGCAGGGAGGTTGACCATGTCGCTGGAGTCCTTTCGGATCGTGTGGCGCATCACGCGCCTCAACTTCCGTGCCCAGCTGGAGTATCGCTCCGAGTTTCTGATGATGATCGCGATCGGTGCGATCTGGCAGGTCTCGGTGATCGTGTTCGCGACCGTGCTGCTCACCCGGTTCACCGGGATGGGCGGCTGGGCGAGCGAGGACGTCCTGCTGATCGCCGCGACGCGCATGCTGGCGCACGGCCTGTTCGTGCTCTTCCTGGGCCGGGTGCACGGTCTGGCCCGGCACATCCAAGAGGGCGTCATCGACACGTATTTGGTGCGCCCGATGCCCGTCTACCGGCAGCTCCAGCTGTCCTTCTTCCCCACGAACGCGATCGGGGACCTGACGGTGGCCGCGGGTCTGATGGCGGGCGCGCTCACTCGCAGCCACCTGGACTGGAACGCGGGCCGGATCACGTACCTCGTCGTGTGCGTGCTGGGCGGCATGCTCCTGGAGGCGGCCCTGTTCACCGCGGTGGCCTGCGCCTCCCTCCGCTTTCCGGCCGCCGACTACTGGGGCCGCTGGCTGGAGGAACTGCTCGGCACGTTCGGCAGCTACCCGCTCAACGTGCTGCCGCGCGCGGTCGGCGGCTTCCTCACGTTCGGGCTGCCGCTGGCGTTCGTCGCGTACTTCCCGGCCGCGGTGCTGACCGGCCACGGGGGCGACTCCGGGGTGCCGTACTGGCTGGCGGCGGCCTCGCCGCTGGTGGGGCTGCTCGCGTATCTGGGCTCCCGGCTGCTGTGGCGCTGGAGCCTGCGGCACTACACGGGGGTGAACGGGTGACGGAATGACGGCGGGACACCCCGGATCGGTGTGTCAGGAAGGGATGAGCGGGAGGGCGTCCGTGTATCCGTTCACCGGCCGGTCGACCTTCTTGACGGTACGGGCGTCGAGGGCGGCCGGGGCGGAGCTCGTACCGAGGGTTCCGCCGGGGTGCCAGGCTCCCGTGATGGTCACCCAGGTGTCGGCGGACAGAGCAGGGGGCCCGTAGACCCGTACCTTGACGGACTGGGCGTCCGCCGCACAGCAGTTGAACATGATCCGGGTCAGGTACCAGCCGTCGCCCTCTTTGTCCGGCGTGACGAAGCCGGTCATCTGGACACTGCGTCCCTTGATGGCCTGCTCGCGGTCCTGCTGAACGCGGCTGGTGAACTCGGTGAGGGTGAGGAGAACCGGCGAGGTCGTGGGCAGCGGGTCGAAGTGTTCCTGCTCCACGACCGCCTTGGGAGCCTCACGGGAGGCGGTGTACGCGCCGAGGGCGGGCGGGGCGTAGAAGAGCAGACTCAGCGCGGGGAGGAACAGCAGCCAGGAGACACGGGGCGCGGTGGAGTGATCGTGACCGTGGCCGTCACGGCCCTCATGCTCATCGCCTCCGTCCTGTCTCGGGTGCAGCATCGCGTCCGCCAGTCCCAGCAGGAGCAGCAGCACCCCCGACGCGATCAGTATCGGACGCATCCCCTCCTTGACGTACCTGAGGCACAGGTCGGTGAAGAGCGAGGCGTGCAGCAGGCCGAGGCCGCTCAGGACGAGCAGGAGTATCTGGGCATGGCGTTTCACAGCAGGATCCCTCCGATCAGCACGCTGCAGACGACCGCGACGACGGCGGTCGCGGTGGAGAAGCGGACGGCGAAGGCCCGTCCGAAGGTGCCCGCCTGGAGGGCGATCAGCTTCAGGTCGACCATGGGGCCGACCACCATGAACGCCAGCCGCGCGGTCGGCGAGAAGCCGGTCAGCGAGGCGGCCACGAACGCGTCGGCCTCGGAGCACACCGCGAGGAGGATGGCGAGCGCCGCCAGGAAGAGCACCGACAGCCAGGGCGAGCCGGAGAACGCGTCGAGTACGGAGCGCGGGACCGCCACGTTGAAGGTGGCCGCGGCCATGGCGCCGAGGACCAGGAAGCCGCCCGCGTGCAGGAAGTCGTGCTGGAAGCCGCGCCGGAACTCGTTCCAGCGGCTGTGCCCCGGCCGGTGCCCGGTGTGTCGCACGGCCGGCCGCAGCCACTCCTCGCGGCCCAGCCAGAGCCACAGCCAGCCCATCAGGGCGGCGGTGGCGAGCGAGGCGAGCAGCCGGGCCAGGACCATGGCGGGGCTGCCGGGGAAGGCGACGGCCGTGGCGGTCAGCACGATCGGGTTGACGGCGGGGGCCGACAGCAGGAACGCGAAGGCGGCGGCCGGGGTGACGCCGCGGCTGATCAGGCTGTTCGCGACCGGCACCGACGCGCATTCGCAGCCGGGCAGGACGACCCCGGCGACTCCCGCGACCGGGACGGCGAGCACGGGCCGCCGGGGCAGCATCCGGCTGAACACCCGTGCCGGCACGAACGCGTTGATCGCGCCGGACAGGGCCGTGCCGAGCAGCAGGAAGGGCACCGCCTGGATGGTGATGGCGAGACAGACGGTCCGCCAGGCCTGCATGGCCGGTTGGTCCATCCACCGGCTGACGACGAAGAGCACCGGCCCGGAGAGGACGGCCGCTCCCAGCAGGAGCGGCCAGAACCGGGGCCAGTCGCGTACGGGGACGTCGTCGGCCCCCGCGGGGACCGCGACGCCCGCTTCCGCCTCCTCGGCGGCTGCCTCTGTTTTCTGCATGCATGCTCCGACTGTCGGATGATCACGTCGAAGATAGCGGGTGCGGCAGCTCTCGACTGTCCGCTGTCGCCTCAGTGGTCGGCGCAGCACGGCGTCGGGTCCGGCACCTCGAACGGGACCAGCGTCCCGCCC
The DNA here is from genome assembly GCF_040652275.1 of Streptomyces sp. NPDC048275. Lineage (NCBI taxonomy): Bacteria > Bacillati > Actinomycetota > Actinomycetes > Kitasatosporales > Streptomycetaceae > Streptomyces > Streptomyces sp. NPDC048275. The sequence goes on along the minus strand of NZ_JBEZLR010000042.1, from coordinate 49,364 downwards.
GCGGCCGGCATCGCCGCCAGGACCAGCTGCCCGTCGCGCCACTCGGGGCGTACGTGGTCACGTGTGACCAACCGCAGCTCGGGCTCAGGGCTGCCGGGTGCGCCGAGTACGGCGATCCGGTCCACCGCGGAGTCGGCCAGCAGCCGGGCGACGGTCACCGTCCCGGTGAGCGCCTCGACCCCGCCGTACAGGACGGCCCGGCCGCCGGTGCGTGCGGTGTGCTCGGCGGCGGCCTGGGCGGCACCGGCCGCGAGCTCGGCGGGCCCGTGGCGATCGGCGCCGAGAGCGGCGCCGAACTCTCTCTCGGCCAGCCGCTGCCAGGCCGAGCGGGCCGCACGCTCCGACGTCACGGCGAAGGACAGCGCCGTATGCGGCCGCCGCCCGTCCCGCACAAGGTGCGTGCAGCCCAACACGCCGTCACCCAAGCCAAGTTCGACAGCAAGCCCGCGTAGCAGACGGTCTGCCGCCTGCAGGGTTCCCGCGTGGCCGGTGTCGACTCCGACGACGTACCGCTCGGTGTACCGCTCGGTCACGACGGCAGGACCCACACCGGGTTGGAGTAGAACCACAGGTCCTTCCACGGGTCCGCGTCTCCGACGACGTCCACGGCCGGGCCCGCCGGGTCGACCGCGGAGCCGTTGAGGCCGACGGCGGAGCGGTTGCCGTCGGTGCCGCGCAGCCGGACGTACACCGGGCGGTCGACCGCACCGAGTTCGTACGTGAGGCGCACGGTGCCGCTGGACTTGTTCACCTCGTACGACCTCACGACCTTCGCGGTGGGAGCGGTGAGCGTGTCCCGGTCCGAGGCCGCGCCCGTCACCTCGCCCTGGATGACGTCGACGCGCGCCAACTTCGGTACGAAACCGGCCCAGTTGGTGCCGCCCGCCAGTCCCAGGTCGACCGTCAGCGTGACCTTCGTGCCCTTCTTGACGTGCAGCGCCCCGCCGAGCGTGGCCCAGCGGCTGCCGCCCGCCACCCGCGCGTCGAGACCGCTGATGAGCTGCCCGTGGTCGACCCACACGCGCCCGGCGCGGATGCCGTCCATCACGGCCGCGTAGGAGAATCCGTCGGCGCCGACGTGCGTACGGCTGTACTGGCCGGGCCAGTAGTCGCCCTGTGTGAGGTCGATCTTGCCGCCGTAGACCGGGTCTGCGTACTTGCCGTTGATGGCGTAGTCGGCGTCCGTGCCGCCGCGTACGGCGGTGTCCGTGTACACCTGGTGGGAGTCGGAGTTGGCGGTGATCCACCAGGGCTTGCCCTCGGCGAGGAGGCTGTCCCACAGGCCACCGACCGTGGCGGTCATCCAGTCGAAGCCGCCCCAGGTGCGGTAGCTCTCCAGCGGGTAGCCGGCGAAGGAGTTGGCGCTCGGGTTGTTGTCGTAGATGCCACGGGCCCGGCCCATACCCAGCGGCGCGGCGATACCTGCCGCCTGGTGCCCCGGAGCGCCCTCGAATCCGACCGCGATCTGGCGGCCCGAGCCGGTCGCGTCGCGCCAGCCGCGGATCTCGTGCGGCGAGTCGACACCACGCCGCGCCGGGTGGTTGGCGAGCATCAGCGCGTCCTTGACCTTCCGCCGCTGGACCTGCTCCGCGAGGAAGTTGAGACCCGCGATGGCGAGCGCCTCATTGGCGGGCGACGAGTCGCTCGCCCCCTTCACGCTGCCGTCGTAGTCGGTCTCGAACTGCTTGAGGACGGAGACCTCGTTCTTGCCGGGGTGGACAAAGACCGTCCCGTGCTCGGCGGCCGGGATGTTCCACTCCAGGCCCTGGAAGACGAGGGTGTCCTCGTACGCGTCGCGCGCCTCGACGATGTCCGGGTTGACCTTCTCCACGCCGATCTTGGCGTGCGTGGTGTTGCCGTGGTCGGTGATGACCAACCAGTCCATGCCGTGCCGTGCACCCTGGCGAACCTGGTCGACGACGCGGTACTTGCCGTCGTTGCTGTACTGGGTGTGGATGTGGTGGTCACCGGCCAGCCAGAGGAAGCCGTTCTTCTTGCGGCCGCCGCTCGTGGTGGCGTACGCCGGGGCGGCGGTGGCCCCCTGCGCCAGGACACTGCCGGCGGCCAGGCCCGCACCGAGCAGCCCGGCCCGGCGCAGCAGCGAGCGACGCGACCGCTGGTCGGGGGTCAGCGCCTCGTCGGGCACGGAGGTGTCGAAGGCGGCGGGCAAAGACGCACCCGTGCTGTCGTGATGATGGTGGTGATGATGCCCGTGCTCGTGTCCGTGACTGTGACTGTGCCCCATGACGCCTCCTGAGTCCCACCCCGCCCCTACGGGCGCATGCCACAAGGAGATTCGATGCGAAACATGAACACTGAGCGGCCGACGCATGTTCACCGCGCGACCTGGACGGGTCAACTGCCCCCGCCCGCCCGTCACATCCGGATTTCCGCCCAGACGACCTTGTAGGCCCCACCCGCACGCGGCTCGACTCCCCACCGCCCGGCGAGCGCCGAGACGAGCAGGAGCCCGCGCCCGCCCTCGTCCACCGGATCGGGTGTCCCCTGAAGCACCGGCAGCCGATCCGTCCGCCCGTCGGCCACCTCCACACGTACGACGCCCTCCCGCAACACCAGCCGTACGCGGAAATCACGCCCGCGCACCCGCCCGTATCGCACGGCGTTCGCGGCGAGTTCGGCAACGACGAGGGTCACGGTCTCACTGACCTCACTGCCGTACGCGAACCCCCACGCATCCATCCGATTCGCGACCAGCCGTCGCGCGAGCCGGGCCCCTCGCGGCGTGCTGCTGAAAAGCTGCGTGAACGTACGTACGGTAACCGTCACTTGGGCCCGGATCTCTCCTTGCATGCCCCAACGGTCCCGTGCGGCACGGGGATCGACCAGCGACGCCACTCGTACGCCGCTCCGTGTACGAGTTCGCGACATGGACAGTACTGGTAACGGTGCGTAACCATGACGATAGGGCCAACAGCACCATGAACGAACCCGAGCCGACCGACAGTCTCAAGACGTTCGGCCTGGTCCACAAGGCCTTCCGCGAGCGGACCGACTTGACCCAGGAGGTGCTGGACGCGTTCGCCGCCCCGGCACTGAGGTTCGGTAAGATCCGCGGATCTTCGTACCGGGGAGGGATCATGGCCGAGGGCCGCAACGCCGAAGGCACCAACAACAGCGCGGAAACCTCTGACGATGTCGTGGACGAGCAGACCGCGGTCCAGTTGGTGTATCGGCCCCAGTCTGCCGACACACTGGTCGGCCTGCGGGTCCGCGAGCGGATCAAGCGGACCGGGCTACTGCTGCGGGGGGTGTTCCTCGCACTGTGGGTAGGTCAATGGCTGATCGGCACCGTGGGCCGCGGGAGTATCGACGTGGTCTCGACCGTTCTGTTCTTGTTCGTCTTCCTGGTGGTGTGGGGGTACCCGCGGCTACAGGCCGCCCAAGTGCAGCGGATCACCGGATGGCAGGGCGAGTACCGCGCCACCGTGTCTCCGGCCGGGGTCACCTGCCGCAGCGACCACAGCACGTTGATCCAGAATTGGTCCGTCTTCCAGGGTTACCGGGAGACAGCCGGCCACTTTGTCCTGCTCAGCCGGGACCCCAACATCATGTGCCTCGATGTCCTGCCCAAGCGGGGCGTGCTTGAGGCCGGTGGCCTCGACCGGCTGCGGGCCATCCTGGACCAGCACACCGCTCGCGTGTGACGAACTTGAAAGGCGCCCGGCGCCGGCCAGAACGAGCTCGTGCATGGTTGACGGTGAGACGTCGAGCTCTTGATCGTCGCATCGTCAGCCGACCGCGCGATGCACCGCCCGGCCATCAGCCGAACGCCTCAGGGTCCTGCCAATAACGAGGCGTCCGGTCCTGCGGCTCGACAGCCAGGTCCGCCGCTGTCTCCTCCGCCCGCATGCTCCTGACCTCACCCTGGTCGGCCGAGTCCGAGACCAACTCCGCGACCTGCAGCGTGCAGTGCCACAGCGTCGCCCTCCCCTTGATCAACACGAAGTACGACTCGCCGTCAGCCAGGCGGTACACCCGGCGCCACTGCTCGATGATCCTCGTGCGCGGCCGATAGGTATGGACGACGGCGCGGAGCTCCCCCAGCGCCTGCTCCTTCGTACCGTTCACCTCACGGATGATCGCGGTCTGGAGGTGGTCACCGTTGTAGTGGCACTGCGCGATCACGATCCAGCTCCCCATGCTCGCCCCTCCCGGCACCCCCGGCGCCAGCCTCGATCGGATCCCGGCACCGCCGTGGGCACGGGCCCCCGCAGCCAATGGTCGGATTCTTCACGAGGAGGCGCCAGACGGCAGCCCGTCGACTCGCCAACTTGCAACCGAAAGCCTGCATCCGGGCTCACGCTCCCTACCAGCCGATATATCCGTGAACAAGCAGCCGAGGTCTTGTTATGTGGGTGGATCTTCTTCTCCGTGCCACAGGCCGTGAGGCGCGGGACGCCGCGCAGCCCTGGGCAGAGATCGAAGCGGAACTGGGGACCGACCTGCCCAGTGACTACAAGCAGTTGTGCCAGGCGTTCGGCGTCGGTGAGTTCTCGCAGGCGGTGTCGGTGCTGTGTGCCGATGAGACCGGCGTGGCGGATCTGCTGAGGATGTGGCGCTTTCTGCTGCAGGGCGACGACCCTTCGGACGGCGCGTTCGCGCCCTACCCGATCCATGCGTCCGGGACGACGGGAGGGCTGATCCCCTGGGGAACCTCGGCTGCGGGCGACATGTTCTTCTGGCAGGTCGCGGATGGCGCGGTGGACACATGGCTGGTCCTCGCCAAGATGAAGGACTCCGAGTACTGGCACCGTTACGGGATGACCGCCACGGAGTTCCTGTACCGGGTCCTCACCGATCCCGGATTCCGGCCCTATTCCGTGGCCGATTCCGTGCCCGAGCCGTGCTTCGAGCCTGCCTGAACAGCCGGTGACGGAAAGGAGGGAACTTACTCTGATGGACGATGTGTGGAAGCCGCCGTCGTACGAGTCCCAGCGACCAGCATCCGCACCGTACGTGTGGCCACACACGCCCGCGGCGGGCCGTGCGGGCAGTCGTGTGTCGTTGGTCGTGGCTGAATGAAGGCTGCATAGGGCTCGGGGTCCTGGGAGAAGGACTTCAGCGGTCCGTAGAGCTCTGCGACGATGCCGGTGTAGAAGTCAGCTGGGTCCACGTTCGTCACCCTACGCAACCCATCCCGCACGTTCACTCGAATAGCAAGGGTGGGTCACGCCCGATGCGTCCTCGTGTTGCCGATCGGGATCTGGCACGGCCGGAAAGATGGACCCCGTCCGCAGATCCGGGAGCATCCCCGGCCCACCGAGATTAGGGTCGCGCGCATGACACTCGAATATGGGACGTGGAGTTATCCTGCGCCGGAAAGAGTGCTCTCAGCTCAGGAGGAGACGCTCCTGCGGGCGGCTGCTGAACGTGGTGACGGGTACGCCAGTTGGCGACTCGGCAGAGCGTTGCTGGTGGTGGACGACCGGGCGCAGGAGGCGCTGCACTGGCTGGCGGCCGCAGCCCGTGCCGGGCACCGTGAGGCCCGCATCTGTCTGGCGTGGCTGGAGGCGGGCCAGAAGCTGTATGGCTCCGCCGACAGGCCCGAGGTCGATCAGTGGTTCCGACGCACTGCCGCCAGTGGGAGACGGGGACTGGCCAACATGGCCGGCTACCGAGACCGCAAAGATGCGTTGCTGCGTGAACTTGCCGCAGCCGGAGATGACCTATCCGCCAGTTACCTGGCCCTGGCGGCCCGCAGGAGGGGGGATACGGATGCGGTGGTGCACTGGTATGGGCGGGCCGCCGAACTCGGGGACGGCGTCTGGGCGCTGCTTCAGGGGGAAGCACTGGAGGAACAGGGCAGATTGGAAGAGGCGGAGGCCGTGTACCGGCGCGCCGCTGCCTCTGCAGATGACCCGGCGAGGTCCCGGGACATGGTCAGATACCGGTTACGGAGGCTTCTTGAGAGGCAAGGTAAGCCCGTTCCCGTCGATCTCCAGCATGCCGAGCCGCCCCCACCCGTATTCCGCGGAGACGCGCCCACGATCGTGGTGACCGCCGTCGTCACCACGGCCCTCGTCCCGTTCATTCAAGCACTCGCCACCAAGGCAGCCGAGGAAGCCTACGGCGCGGCCCGCTCCCTCATCAGCCGACTGCTGCACCGCGACCAGCGAGCCACGAACACTCCCCCTCCCGGCCCGGTCCTCCACGTCCTGCGGGATTCCCAGTCGGGCACACGCCTCGAACTGAGCGCCGACCGGCTCGACGACGAAGCACTGCATGCGCTCACCCTGGCCGACCTGGAAGCGCTCGCCGCCCCGGACCCCGCAGGAAAAACTGTCACTATCCGCTGGGACAACGAAGTGGGACTGTGGCGCCGCCATGTCGACGAGGTAGCGGACCAGCCATGAAACAGCGCCTCCGGGGATGCCGGGTCAGTCAGGAAGTCGCAGCAGAAGCACTCTTCACCACGGCAAGCCTCCGGATGACTTGAAAACGCACTGACATCGTGAACTCTCCTGACTCAACTGCCCCGAGATGGACGCCCTCGCCAAGCACACGAAGCATGGGTCGGCGCGTCACTGAACATCGAGGGATGCCTGCCGGGCGAGGAACTCCTCGAACGCCGCCTTCTGCTTCGGATCCATGAAGCCCTGGCGGACATTGCGGGCCTTCTCCTGGAGCCAGTGCGCCTCGTCGGGGTCCAGTAGCTCGGCGACCACCACGCCTTTGCGAGCAACCGCCGTACGCCCTCCTACGCGACGACGAAAGAGCGTGAACGCACCAAATTCCGCTGGGTGAGCCAGCTCCGGCTCCTCCGCCACAGCCCGGTTCTCTTCCTCAGCGCCACTCGTCGGGTAGGCGGTGGGGGCCCAATGCTCCCAGAGCGCCAGCGTGGCCGCGGGCACTAACACCGCGCGTTCGGCCTCTTCACGCCCCTCCCACATGAACGTGACAGTGACGGGCTCGCCGACCGCCTCGGCCAACCCGAGCACCCTCTCCACCTCATCGTTGATCGGGTAACCCACTACTACATCGATCTGAATGCCCATGGTGCCTGAGGCTACTGGCCGCTTACGACATGCCAGCCCAAAGCTCCTGCGCCTCGTCGACCACGGCGCACCAGGTTCCTCACTGGTCTTGGCCGGGCCAAACTGACACAAGATCACGGTAGTTGGCGAAGCAAGGGCCGGGAACCGTGTCTTGGATCGGCTGACCGTTCAGCCAGCATATTTGGAAGGTGTCGCTATCGGTGTCGAGTAGACAGCACACTCCGCCACTGGCGGCGGTGAGGCCGGTGAACACGGCTCTGATGCTTGCGGATCGCTCGAACAGCCGACTCATCCCCGACGTAGCTGCGGTGAACTCCAGAGACGCGAAGCGAGGGTGTGGCGCGGGCGCGAACCGCACCGTGAGGTAGACGTACCCAATCCGAACTCTCCCGAACTCGTCGGGTTCGGAGTCACGGTCCCCGCAGAACTCGCGCACCGCGTCGTCGACGCCGAACATGATTGAGGTGTCGAGTTGAAGCCTGCCGCTTGTGGAGCAATCCACCGGCTCGCTCTTGAAGTTGGACGTGAACGGGACGACGACCCGGTCACCGCCGGGCATGGTGACCGTAAGCGGCGTCACTCGACGGGTTGGCGGCGCCAGCTTGGTGAGCTCGAGCAGCGCCCTGGCGACGTTCTGGGCAGGCACAAAGATCTTGTAGCTGTAGGCAAGCCCCATACACTCCACCCCTTGTCCGTCGAACTGGACCTTCCCATGACATGCCCGTCCCGTGCGACACGGGGACCGACCAGCCACGCGACTCGTACGCCGCGTCGCGTACGAGTTCACGCCGTGGACAGTACCGGTGACGGTGCGTAACCATAGGTGGCATGACCAACAGCACCACGAACGAGCCCGAGCCGTCGGAGAGTCTCAAGACATTCGGCCTGGTCCACAAGGCGTTCCGCAAGCGGGCAGGCCTGACACAGGAGGAACTCGCCCCGCTGGTCCGGTTCCAGCCCTCCACGGTGGCGTCGATCGAGCAGGGAAGGCGGTTACCGCCACGGGTGTACATCGAGCGGGCGGAGGAGGCGCTGGACGCGTTCGGGGCGTTGCGGGCTGCCGCCAAGTACGTGACTCGGCAACCCGGGTTGGCCTCCTGGTTCCGGAAGTGGGCGGATCTGGAGGAGCGGGCGATCAGCTTGTACACGTACGAGAACCGGCTGGTGCCGGGGCTGCTTCAGACGGAGGGGTACACACGCACCCTCTTCAACGAGCGGGTGCCCGCGCTGACCGACTCGCAGATCGAGGCCCAGCTCGCCGCCCGCGAGGACCGTCAGCGACTGCTTACCGAGCGGCCCAACACGGCGTTCAGCTTCATCATCGAGGAGCACGTCATTCAGCGGGGTACCGGCGGCACGGAGGTCACGCGCGGGCAGATCGACCACGTCTTGGCGGTCAGCGAACTGCGCAACGTGGAAGTCCAGTTGATGCCGATGGCGTGCGCTGTACACGCCGGACTCGACGGCCCCATCCGGCTACTGGAGACCCCGGAGAACGAGTGGTTCGGCTACTGCGAGGGACAGGAAAGTGGCCAGCTCGTCTCCAATCCAAAAACGATCAGTGTGCTCCACATGCGCTATGCGAAACTGCGTTCACAGGCTCTCACCCCGGATGACTCCCGGAGCCTGCTGGAGCGGACGCGAGGAGCGCTATGAGCACCATGGAACTGAACTGGTTCAAGAGCAGCTACAGCGGCAGCTCCGGCGACGACTGCGTCGAAGTCGCCCTCACCTGGGTCAAGTCGACGTACAGCAGCAGCGGCGACGGCGACTGCGTCGAGATGGCCACCTGCCCCACCACCATCCACATCCGCGACTCCAAGAACACCACGGGTCCCCAACTCGCCCTCTCCCCCACCACCTGGACGGAGTTCCTGGAGTTCGCCGTCGGGAACTCCACTCGCGTATGAGCCACTCCCAACAACCTGCACCCGCACATGAGGGGCCGTTCACCGAAGCCGCCGCCGCTGCCGCGGTGAAGTCGGCATGCGGCGAAATAGGCGCACCCCCCCCCCGGCGATCTTGAGCTGCTGAGGTTCGGCGAGAACGCACTGTTCGCCGACACCACCCAGGGACTGGTCTTCCGCGTCGCCCGTTCCGACTCGCTCACCGCCAAGGTGGACAAGGAACTGGCCACGGCGCGCTGGTTGCTGGCGCAGGGATTCCCCGGCGTTCGCCCCAGGGACGACCTGCCGCAACCCATAGCTACCGAGGGCCGGTTGGTGACGTTCTGGGAGTACATCCCGGCCAGTCAGCCGACACCGGAACTCTCGGATCTGGCCGTACTCCTGCGGAGGCTGCACACGCTTCCGGACCCCGACTTCGACGTTCCGAGACTCGACCCCTTCCCTCGCATGCGGGAGCGGTTGAGCAAGGCCGAGGGCGTACGGGAAGCCGACGTGGAGTTCCTCGCGGATTCCTGCCGGGCCGCGGAGGACGAGTTCCACACCCTCGTCGTCGCGAACCCCTCCTCGTACGGACTGGTCCACGGTGACGCGCACCGAGGCAATCTGCTCCGGCATGGCCAACAAGTGCTGCTGATCGACTACGAGGCCGTCGCCATGGGGCCGCGAGCGTGGGATCTGCTGCCGACGGCGACGGCGGTGGACCGTTTCGGGCTGTCGACCACCGAGTACGCCGCGTTCGTCGAGACGTACGGCACGGACGTCACCCGGGACCCCGGCTACCGCACGCTGCGTACCGTCCGCGAGCTCGGAATGACCACCTGGCTGATGCAGAACGTCGTCGAATACCCCGCGGCGGCACGGGAGTTCGCCCTGCGCATGGAGTCGTTGAGGAGGAGGGACCTTGTCGCCCGCTGGCACGCCCTCTGAGCCAGAGATCGAGCCCTACGACGCACCGTTCGCACCCTACGTCTCCCGCGACGGCACCCGCCTGACGACGATATACGCCACCTCATGGACGTACGCTCCGGACCGGCCAGGAAGCGGAACGGGCCCGCGGCGCCCCTCCGACCTGCTCAAGCTGGGGCGGCTGGCGTCGTACTACGACGCGCACGCCGATCAGTTACCCCGCGTACTGCTCCGGGAGCGGCTCGACCCGGCCACGGTGACGGCCCGCCGCTGGAGCGCGTCCGCTCAGGCAGACCCCGAAGCGGTCGTCCTCTGGTATCTCACGGCGCCGTCCGGACAGATCCTGCTCGCCCTCACCATCGACGTCCAGGCCTCCTTGATCGACTGCATTCCGCTCCTCGAGGACCTCCACTATGCGGAAGTGACCTGTGGAGACAAGGGACTTGAGCAGTTCGCGGCAGCCCGCATCGGTGCCACCGTGCCAGGCCTGCTCCAGGAGCGCCACCAACTGGTCTTCCGCGCGTCACCCACAGCACAGGACGTACCGTCTCCCGACACGGTCCAGCGCGTCATCTACCGCGCCGACCTCCCCGCCCGCCCGGATCACGACTCCATCTGCCAACCCGCCGAACTGAACCGCCGCCCCACCACGACAGGCGCTCTGGGCCCCTACGTCAGCCTGCTGACAGGCCATCAGGACTACGTGGAGAACACCGCTTTCCTCTCGGCCGTCCAGGCCGTCGCCTCCGCTGCCCGGCTGCGGGAGATCCGGGTCGAGGCCGATTCGTACACCCGCCGCTTCCGCACCCGACCGGACGGCGGCGCCCGCCCGCATGAACGCCGTACGCTCCTTGAGCACATCACAGACGCGACGGGTCACCTCGAACTCGAGCTGAGCTACAGCGTGGAGACCCCCGCCGACCTGGCGACGCTCATCCCCTCCCTCCGACCCACGGCGTACCACACAGCCCTGTACGAGGCGATGGGCGTGACCGAGCACGCCACCGCCGTCAGCCAGAGCCTGACCCGCCTCGGCAACGCCACCACCGCCGAACTCACCTCGGTCCAATCGGCGGAGCAGCGCTCCGCCGACCGCCGCCGCGTCCGTACGGTCGTCGCCGTCACCTTCGTCACCACGGTGACGGCGACGCTCGGACTCCTCTTCGCCTTCTTCGGTGTCAACTCCTCCGAAGTCGACGTGCACCGATCGATGTTCGACCTCGCGTACGCCCCGGTCTACGCTCTCATCGCGTCCGTGCTCGTCCTCGGCTTCGCCCTGTACGCCACCCTCCAGGCCGTCGACCGCGCGGCCCTCCGCCGCAATCGTGCTCCCGCCCCGACCTGGCACGGCACACACCGACTGCTCTCCGACGAACTGCGCAGCCCGGTTCCGGACAACACCCCGAACCCGTCCCTGGCACCCGCCCCCTCGCCCTCACCACCCCCGGCACGCCAGTCGGCCGAGCGGTGAACGCCCCGAGGACCATGGCGGTCGCGGGCCGCGATCCTGCTCGCGCTCGCCATCTCGCAGCCGACGGCAACTACGGCGACGCGATGGGGGTCCCCCCTGTTCGAGCGAAGCCGAGAACTTGGGGAGTCGGCAACCGACGGCAACGCCGCAGATGTGCGTGCCCCACCCCGCGTCTCCCGCCGTGATCGACCGGACAGGTCCTAGGGCACCTCGGTGTCTCGTGTCTGCTTCTCAGCAGTGCTCGTCCAGGAGGCACAGTGTTTCGTATGAAGCCTGGACGAAGGGTGCCAACGGGGTTGGTGCCGTGTTGGTGAGGGCCGCGAGGGCGGTGCCGGAGTGCGGGAGGAAGCCGGCGAAGGCGGTGAAGCCGCAGGTGGCGCCGGAGTGGTGGAGCAGAGGGCGACCCTGACGGGGGCGGAGGTTCCAGATGAGGCAGAGGCGGTTGCCGGTGCGGGGCAGCGCCAGCCGTGGACGCTGCACCTCGGTGAGAGCGGTCCGCAGGCTCGGGGGCCCGGCGGTCTCCGGGGCGAGCAGTGCCGTCAGTGTGTTGAGCAGGTCGCGGGCGCTGGAGCGCAGGGCTCCGGCGGCGGGCAGGCCGGGGATGCGCCAGGGAGGGCGGGCACGGCCTCGCCAATGACCGGTGGCCTGGGGGCGGTTGGGGTCGCAGTCGGTGTCCGCGAGGCCCAGCGGGGCCAGGACGCGGTTGGTGAGCAGGATGGGGTAGTCGGTCCCGATGGCGTGGGAGAGGGCGTGCCCCAGCAGGCCGGCGCCGAAGTTGGAGTAGTGCACATGGGTACCGGGGCGGTGGTGCAGCCGGGTGCGGGAGAGCGCGGCGAGCGCGTCGTCGGGTGAGTAGTCGGCGTAGGGGTTGCTGAACCAGCCGCTGCGGGCCGCGCGGGAGAGCATTCCAGGTGGCAGCCGGGGCAGTCCGGAGGTGTGGGTGGCCAGGTGGAGCAGGGTGATCGGACCGGGGACGCCGTGCGGCAGGTAGCGGGCGAGCGGGTCGTCGTAGCGCACCTCGCCGCGGGCGGCGAGTTCCGCGAGCAGCAAGGCGGTGAAGGTCTTGGTGAGGGAGCCGGTCTCGAAGCGGGTGCTGGGCTCCACGGGCCCGCGGCACAGCACCACGCGCTCGTCACCGCGTACGGCTGCTACGGCCGTGGCGGTGCCCTTGGTTGCCTCCAGCAGCGGGTGCATGCAGGTGTCCAGGGGCGGGCCATTCACGGTTCCCCTGCTGCCCGGGCGAGTGCGATGGTGCCCGCGACGGCGGTGACGACGACGGTGTGCTGGTGGTCCTTGAACCGCTGCTCGGGATCGTCGTCGACGGGGTCGCCGTCCCGTGGGAGCAGGCCGTCCTCGTGCTGGAGGGCGGCGATGGTCTCCCAGTCCGCAGGTTCGCAGTAGGGGTCGTCGAGGCAGGCGCCGACGATGAGGAGTTCCGCGACCAGGTCCCATTGTTCGACCTCGCGCCAGATGTCGATCCACACCGGCAGCCAGGTCCTCACGTAGGAGGTGAGTTCAGCCGGCAGGCCCTGTGGGAAGCCACCCCAGTCAGTGAGGTGGAAGACCGTATGGGTCATCGAGTAAGCAGTGATCCAGTCGATCGCCCAGGGTTCGGGGCCGGCGCCGAGCCAAGTGGAACGGGTGAGCGTGGCCCAGTCGTCGCTGCGGTTGAGGCCGCAGATGCGGGCGGCGTTGGCGACAGCGAGCCGGCGGTTGGGCATGTGCTCGATGCCGTGCGCTGAACGCAGCCGGGTGTGGTGGGTCAGCAGCCGGTCCAGGTGCGGATGGCGGTAACCGCAGCGAGCGAAGGGCGCGTACGTCTCCAGCGGGTCGGTCATCAGCGTGTGCCGGAGCTGGCGCTCGTAGAGCATGTCGCCCTGGCGGAACTGCTGCCAGGTGAATTCCATCAGGCTCTGGGCAGCAGCCAGTTGCCCGGGTCCGGCGACGGCGTCACGCAGGATGAGAGACGCGGCGAGCGCGGTCTCGCCCAGCGGTTTGTAAACGCTGTCGGGGTCGGCGATCTCCACGGTGGTGCCGGGCGGCAGGGCTCCAAGGGATCGGTTCGCATGGAGCCAGGACAGGGCCCGGTCGGCCATACGCCGGGCCGCCACCACCACGGGCTCGGGAACCGTCATGTCCGTACCGCCTCCGCGTCCTGGGGGACATTCCCTTCGAGCAGATGCCGCGCGACGGCCAGGTCGAGTGAGTTGCGCGGGCTTTCACCGCCGAGCAGCCGTACGTGTTCCTCCACGGGCACCGGGTCCAGAGGGAGCGCGATGCCCTCATGGTGGAGCCATGCCAGCCATCGGGTCAGCCGTGCCGCCGTGGGGAAATCACGGCGCAGGACCGAGCGGGTGACCCCTCGGCTGAGCGACAGGGCTGCGCCGCGGGCCGCTTCGTGGACCGGACTGTGCAGACCAGGGGTGGCGAGCGGGGCGAGCTGGGCCATGATCACGGAGCATCGCTGCCAGTCGGCGGTGTCGCAGAGGGCGCTGTCCTCCTCGGGCTGAGCGGCGGCCACTTGGTGGGCGCCGTCGGTGCTGCACCGGGCCAGGAGCTGCGCGGTCGCCCAGTCGCGCCAGGCCATGGTCAGCAGTCCGTCCGTGCCCGCCGTGGACCCGGCCCCCGGCGAGGGGAACGCGGCGAAGGACTTGACCACAGCAGCCGCATCCTCAGGGCAGAACAGTGCGCCGGTCAGGATGTGCGGGGTGAAGATGTCCGCGCCGATCAACCGGACCGCGGCGAAAGCCGCCATCGCGTCGGGTGAAGTGTCGATATGCCGCGCGACGAGCACCGCGTCCCCGGTTCCGCCAAGGGCACCGAGGACACGGGTCGCCAGACCGTCGGCAGCCGTGGCGAAGTCGGCCCGGGAACTCACTTGCCCTTGGGCTCCCTCGGCTCCTTGGAAGACAAAAGAAGGAGCGAAAGGAGGAAGCCTGCCGCCTCCGGTGAGGGGAGGGGCGCGCCGCTGACGACGGCTTCCGGTTCCACCATCAGTGAACCGATCGCCGACACCTCGGCCGGAGTCGCGACGAGACGGACGGTTTCCTGCGCGAGCATCAATACCTCCTTGCTGGAGAGACATATCACCACTTGTGTGGTGATTTCCCTGTAAAGGTTAGGTGTGTCCTGCAAGCCTTCCGTGGACGACGCGTGAAAACCCTCCCTTTGGGGGACCTGTCGACCTGATGGACGGCCAGCGCCATGTCCTGGACGCCGCTAAGCGGACTGGGAACGGGCGCCACTTGCCGGTTCTGGCCGACATTCTGCGGGGTGTGCGCCAGAACCCCCGTACCCTCGCGCATAGCCGCCCGAGTTCTTGAGGTCTGCGAAGCCGTGCTCGACGGCCGGCCGATATGCGGATCAACGCGTCACCTTCTTCATCGGTCTTGGCCGGGACCCATGTCGCGATATAGCGTTAGTCCTCTAGGCGCGCCGCTGTCTGCGTCGCGTGAAGACGTTCGACAGGACCAGGACGGAAGCATGTCGGGAGAGATCTCGCCCACCGGGAAGCGCTCCGGCTCGCCGCCCGAGCTGCGGGCCTCTCATGCGGACCGGGACCGGGCGGTGGACGTGCTGCGTATCGCGGCGGGGGACGGCCGGCTGACCGCGGCCGAGTTGGACGAGCGCCTGGAGGCTGCCCTGTCGGCCCGGACCGTCAGCGAACTGACCGCGCTCACCGCTGACCTGCCGCCCGTGTCGGCCTCGGCCGGCATGGCCGTGGCAGAGGTCAAGGACGTACTCCGGATCGCCCAGAGGTTCAGCAGGGTCGAGCGTGTGGGGCACTGGGTGGTGCCGCGGAGGCTGGAGCTTGCGGCGGAGTGGAGCGAGGTGACGCTCGACTTCACTCAGGCAGTGATCACGCAGGACACCTTGCGGATCGACATCGACATGCCCGGCAAGACCCTGACGCTGGTCACCAAGCCGGGCATCGTGGTCGATGCCGATGCCCTGACACTGGAACACAGCAAGCTCAAGATCCGTCAGGCGCCGGACCTTGGTACGCCGATCACGCTGCGAGTGGAGCTGGTCGGCAAGAAGAGCTTTGGCCGCGTCGTGGTGCGGCCTCCACGTCGGACGTTCGGACAGTGGCTGCTGCGCAAGCCCACGTCCCTGCCCGCCGGCGATTGACAAACGCCTACGAAACACAGCCCACCCGACAGCAGCCCTGCTATTGGGGCCTCTGTACGGAGAACTCGTTGCCGTCGGGGTCGAGCATCAGCACCCGGACGCCGTCGCCCTCACCGATGTCGGTGCGCGTCGCGCCGAGCGAGATCAGACGGTCGACCTCCGCCTCCCAGTCGGCGTCGGCGTCGGCGTCGGCGTCGGCGGGGAGCGTCAGCTCGAAGTACAGCCTGTTCGTGCCCGTCTTCGGCGCCACCGGAGGACCACCCCACGTGATCTTCGTACCGCCGTTCGGCGATTGGATCGCGGTCTCCTGGTCCTGGTCCCAGACCAGCGGCCACCGCAGCGCCTCGCTCCAGAAGTAACCGACCTCCTGCGTACCGTCGCAGGCCAGCGCTCCGATGAAGCCGGTGTCGGCGAGGAACTTGTTGCCCGCCTCGATGACGCAGAACTCGTTGCCGTCCGGATCGGCGAGCACCACATGCCCCTCTTCCGGGAGTTGGCCCACGTCGATGTGTTCCCCGCCGCATTCCAGCGCCCTGGCCACCGTCTGCTGCTGATCCTCCGGGGAGGTGCTCGTCAGGTCGAAGTGCGCCCGGTTCTGGCCGGTCTTCGGCTCCTGGCTCGGCAGGAAACGGATGCGGAACCCGGCGTTATCAGGGGGCAGGATCGCGACGTCGTCGTCCGGACCGTCGGCCAACTCCCAGCCCAGGACCCCGGACCAGAACCGCGCCAGGCCCGACGGCCGGGTCGCATTGAAGCAGATCGCGAACAGTTGGCTGGTCATACCTCGCGCATCTCCGATCCACTGACGGTCGATACGGCGCCTTGCTCTCCCCGCGAGTGCAGCCTAGGGGGCGCCGTGGGGCACCCGCATCCGAGTTTCCGTCGCGGGGAGCCCGGTCCCCCACAAGATGACCAGGCTCGGCGCCGGGCATTTTGGCCGGGCCTGAAGGGCGAACCCGAGCTGGTGATGCCGCGTACGCCGCAACGCGATCAGATCCCGGTCCACGTCGTCCAGGAAGAAGAACCGCTCCAGCTCGGACCACGTCGCCCGAGGTCGCCCGTGCTCGCGGATCACGGCCGCGCGACCATGATCGTTCTCACCGATACTGACTGTTCCGTTGGCCCCCATGGCACTCCTGACCTGCGATGATCTCAAAGATGCAGAGATCGGGACCCATGTCTAGTCACGGATTTTCGGGATTTAACCGCACGGTCCCCGTCGCCTTCACTCGGAGTTCGAGCCTCAGCAGTGGCTCGGCCCCCTCGGAGACTGGAGAGCGACCATGAATACGCAACCGCCGGACCCTCACCACGCAAGCGATCCCCCGCGCCCCACCCGCAGCGGGCCCGTCCCCCGCTGGACGGCCAAGCTCAGACGGTCTCTGCACCGGACCCTGACCGAGCCGCCCACGCTGCGGCATGGTCGTGTCGGCGACATCGTGGCCCCGGGAGCACTCCACCAGTGGTGGACTCAGGTGTGGCGGACCGGCCTGGTCGCTGTGGTCGCCGGTGGAGTTCTGCTGAGCATGCTGCTCATCCACGGCAGTCCGGTGCCCGGGTTCAAGAGCGCCGCGGCAGGCTTCGACGCTTCCCGATCGGCAGAGCTGCGCCCCTTCTACACCCAGAAGATCACCTGGCATGCCTGCGGTACCGGCGTCCAGTGCGGTCAGCTGGAGGTGCCCCTCGACTACGCCGACCCGGATGGGCCCACGATCCAGCTGGCCCTCGCCCGCAGGCTGGCGACCGACCCGGACGAGCGGATCGGCTCCCTCGTGCACAACCCGGGAGGACCGGGTGGATCCGGTGTCGAGATGGTGCAGGGCTCGATCCCGCTCACCTCCGAAAAGGTGCACTCCCAGTACGACATCGTCAGCTTCGACCCGCGCGGTGTCGCGCAGAGCGCGCCGATACGTTGCGCACCTCCCGCGGAACCGGCCGACTACGTTTCGCTGGACATCACGCCGGACAATCCGGCCGAGGTCACCACGTTCGTCGAGTACCAAAAGGAGTACGGCGCCGCCTGCCAGGCCGGCTCCGGGGAGCGGCTGGCCCATGTCTCCACCCGGGAGACCGCTCGGGACTTGGACGTGCTCCGCGCCGCTCTCGGGGACGAAAAGCTGAACTACCTGGGCGTCTCCTACGGCACCGAAATAGGCACCGCCTACGCCGAGGAGTTCCCCGACCGGGTCGGCCGGATGGTCCTCGACGCCGCCGTCGACCCGCGGATCAACAGGCTGGACTTTCTGCGCGACCAGGCCGCCGGGTTCCAGCTGACTCTGGACGCGTTCCTGACCGACTGCGCCACCAAGGCGGACTGCCGGCTGGGCACCGACCTGCCCGGGGCCCGGCAACGCCTGAATGAGCTGCTGGCGAGCTTGGACCGCAAGCCACTGCCGGCAGCCGAGGCGGGCACCCTCGACAGGGACACCGCCGTGGGGGCCATCGGCCAAGCGATGTACAACAAGGAGGCCTGGCCCGCGCTGCGGGCAGCCCTGGAGCAGGCGCTGGCCGGCAACGGGGCGGACCTCGGGCTGATGGCCCTCTCCGGCGGCCCCGGCGGCAATTTCTCGGATGCCTTCGCGGCGATCAACTGCCTGGACTTTCCACCGGCGGTGACCTCGGCCGAGCAGATCCAGGCCCAGCTGCCCTCCTTCCGGAAGGCCTCGCCCGTGTTCGGAGAGTCGTTCGCCTGGGAGGCGCTGAGCTGCACGAACTGGCCGGCCAAGCCGGTCGGCACCCCGCATGAGGTCAACGCCCCGGGAGCGCCGCCGATCCTGGTGGTGGGCACCACCCGGGACCCGGCCACCCCGTACGTGTGGGCCCAGGGGCTGGCTGAGCAGCTGGACTCCGGGGTGCTGCTGACCCGCGAGGGCGACGGCCACAGCGGGTACGTCATGGGCAGCACGTGTGTCGATGACGCGGTCGACACCTACCTGCTCCAGGGGCGTCCGCCCGCGGACGGAACCCGGTGCGCCTGATCTGCTCGATCACGGTGCGCCGAGCCCCGGGCGAACATGCCGAGCCTGTGCCACGGATACGGATCCGCGGCACAGGCTCTTGGCGCGGTCGCTCCCCCGCACCGCCTCCGCCAGCCGCCGCGCCCCCTCGACCGAGTCGACGCCGACCCGTAGAGCGACCTCGTCGGCCAGTCGGCGCAGGCGTCGCGCCTTGCCGGCGTCGAGCCAGAGCGGGTACGCCACGAACAGATCGTCCGCTCCCGCCGCCGCGAACGCCTCCGCCTCGCTCGACGTCGCCACCGACAACCCGCGTGCACCCGCGCGGAGTTGAAGGCGTGCGATCTCGGCGCACTTGTGGCTCTTGGCGTGTGGCCGGAGGGCGAATCCGCCGGACCGTGCCGTCTCCGCCATCCGTGCGATGTTCCGGTCCATGACGTCGGCGTCGATGACGAGCACGGGCGTGACGAGCCCTTCGGGCAGTTGCTCCACCATGAATTCAGCCTCCCACGCCTCCAGTGGCTGTATATATTAGGCAGAAACCTAGGGATCCTAGGCGGCCAATCCATTCAGAGGTGGTCCCCCCATGGCTCGCGCCGGACTCACGACCGAACGCCTCGTCGCGGCCGCGGCCGATCTCGCGGACGAGGTCGGGTTCGAGAACGTCACCGTGTCCGCGCTGGCACGCCGGTTCGGGGTGAAGGACGCGAGCCTGTACTCGCACATCAGGAACATGCAGGAGCTGCGCTCGCGGATCGCGCTGCTCGCGGCCGGAGAGATGATCGACCGGATCGCCGCCGCCGTGGCCGGGCGGTCCGGCAAGGACGCGCTCGTCGCCTTCGCGGGTGCCTATCGGGAGTACGCCCTGGAGCGTCCAGGGCGGTACCGAGCCACGCACACGCAGCTCGATCCGGCTCTGGCCGCCGAGTCCGACGCGGGGCGGCGCACCGCCGAGATCACGTACGGCATGCTCCGCGCGTACGGCCTCTCCGAGCCCGACCTCACCGACGCCGTACGGCTGTTGCGCAGCACCTTCCACGGCTTCTGCAATCTCGAGGCGATCGGCGGCTTCGGCGCCCCCCGCGAGCTGCGGACGTCCTGGGAGCGGGCCCTCGACGCCCTGCACGTAGCCCTGGAGCACTGGCCACGACAGACAACGGAGGACGACGACCATGCCTGACTTCCACTACGACGTGCGCGGCAGCGGGCCCTTGCTGCTGATCATCCCGGGCGGCGCCGGTCATCCCATGGGCCTGGACGGCGCCACGGCACGCCTCGCCGAACGGTTCACCGTGGTGACGTACGACCCGCTCGGGCTGTCCCGCGGTGCCCTCGACGGGCCGATCGAGGACCAGCAGGTGGCGGCGTGGAGCGACAACGCCCACCGTCTCCTCGACTCCCTCCTCCCCGACGGCGAGTCCGCGTACGTCTTCGGCAGCAGCTCCGGCGGCATCGTCGCCCTGGACCTGCTGGCCCGCCATCCGGGGCGGCTGCGGCACGTCGTCGCGCACGAGCCGCCGAGCGTGGGCGTCCTGCCCGACGCCGCCCGGCAGCGGGCGATGATCACGGAGGTGTACGAAATCGGCCGCGCGGAGGGGGTCGAGGCCGCCGTGGCGCGGCTGAGTGCCGGGCTGGAAGGCCGGACTTGGGAGGGTGCGCCCGAAGCCGTGGCGACCGAGATGAACGCGACCACCCCGATGGGCATCTTCCTCACCCACGTCCTACGCCCCTTCACCTCCCACAGCCCGGACTTGGCCGCCCTGCGCCCCCTCGCCTCCCGGCTCACCCTCGGCGCCGGACACGACTCGCGGGGTCAACTCCCCTACCGCACCGCAGCCTTGCTCGCCGAACTCACGGGCGGCGACCTCGTCGAGTTCCCCGGCGGCCACCTCGGAATCCTCGAACATCCCGTCGCGTTCGCGGACCGGCTCATCAGCAGGTGTCGTTGAACCGTGACGGCGGACGCGGCGGGCGATCTCGCGGACCCCGGGTCCACGCTCCATGCGCGCCGGGGGAGCCTAACCGGTGATCGTTTCGCGGGGAAAGGGAAAAGAGGAAGCGTCCCGGGCTTCCGGAAATGCGTGTGAAGCGGCGTGCTCGCGCCTACAGCTGCCGGTCCCCTCGCCAGGTGATGGATGTCAGCGCGGCCGGACCACCATGTGCCAGGCCTTTGTACGTCACTGTCCGGACAGGGCCCAGCTCGTGCGCGACGCGTCTCGCCAAGTCCGTCCCCTCGCGGAACAGGCGTTGCCACTCGGCGTCGTACTTGCCGTCCTCCCGGTCGCGGACGTCCAGGTTCAGCGTGGTGTCGATGCTCTTCGCCCACGTGTACAGATCGGCGGCGAGGCTGTCGGACAGGTGCAGGGCGGCGGCGGGATCTTCGGGGAAGAAGTCCCCGAATCCGTCGGAGCGCAGCGGACCGAACGTGAACTCGCCTTCGACCGTGATGTGGAGCGGGTGCGCAGGCGTGCCGTGGCTGTCGCGCTCGTAGTGGAGGCGGTCGCAGCCCCAGCACACCCACTTCGATGTCCTGTGGCGCTCGTCCCAGTGGCGCACCGCCCCTGACGGCCCGAGGTGCCTGGCCAGTCGCTGGGCGGCCGCCAGGCCCTGTTTGACGTGCTTGCGCAGATCCGGGCGGGCGACGAAACCTTCCGGCGGGCGGGACAGTGACCATGAGCGCAGCGCGTCGGCCAGATCTTCCGGCAGGCTCGGCCCGGAGTCGTCCAACGGGACGTTGCGGGTGAACGTGCCGATGTCCTCGTACGCCCCGCCCGCATGTGGCTCGTACAAGGGAGACGGCTCGCCCTGGGCGCGCACGAGCAGGTGGCGTGGTTCCGCGTGGGTCGTGGCGTGGCACCGGGTGCAGGACCAGGTCCCCTCTTCCCACCGGGTCGACGGCACCGTCCACTGCCCCATCGCGCGCCCACACACATCGCAGTCCACGGCGCGATCCTCACACGCCGGCCGTTACGGCGTCGCGGCCACCCGGCAGGAGCCGGAGGCCGCGACGCCGTATCAGGTCAGCCGCGGTTCCTGATCACCTCACGGGATCAGGCCTTGCCTTTGGTGACGAGCCACTTGCCCTTGACCCAGTTGCCGACGGTCTCGTAGCCGGAGCGGAAGGAACCGAGCCAGTTCAGCGTCAGGTCGGCCTCCGCCTTGGACAGCACGGGGGTGTAGCTGTCGGCTTCGTCGGCCGGGCCGCCGGTGGTGTTCTTGGCGACGTAGGGGAAGGGGTAGACCGGGCGGGTCGCGGTGACCTTCCCGGCGGTGTCGACGGACTTGGTCGTCAGGCTGCTCGGGGCCTCGCCCTCGGTGACCCAGTCGACGATGGCCGTGAGCGCGTCGAAGGTGTTCGGGCCCTGGCCGCCGCCGCAGTGCGCGACGCCGGGGAGCAGGAACAGGCGGGCAAAGCTCTTGGTCGCCTCGGCCCCGCCCATGACCTTCTGTACGGCCTTGTAGTACGCCATGGTGCCGACGGCCGGGATGTGCTGGTCGCCGAGGCCGTGCCACAGGATGAGCTTGCCGCCGGCCGCCTTGAACGCCTTCAGGTCCGGGTCGGTGGCGTCGTACATGCCCTCGTTGGGCTGCATGATCTTCTTGAAGTAGGCGGCGGTGAACTTGACGTCCTTGTACGTCAGGGTCGGCTGCGGGCTGTCGAAGACCTGGTAACGGATGGTCTCCCGGACGAAGCTCATGTCGCCGGTGGTGCCGGTGGCCGTGGTCGGCACGATGATGCTCGCCCAGTTCAGCTCGGAGCCGCGCAGCTGGTAGCCCGGGTACAGCAGCTTGCCGTGCTCGTCGGTCGGGCCCGCGTAGATGCGGCGCAGGGTGGTGATCTGGTCCGCCGTCAGGCAGAAGTCCGCGGTCGTGGAGGTCTGTCCGGCCGCGCACTTGATGCTCGCCGGGTCCCAGTCGCAGGCCAGCGGGTCGGCGATGATCCCGTCGAGGGGTGCGTCGCAGCCCTTGAGTACGGCCTCGTGGAGGGGGGCGAGGTCAGCTGTGGTGAGGGTGGCCGGGCCGCCGTTAAGGAAGACGGACTGGGCGGTCCAGGCGTGCGAGAAGGTGTTCAGGGCGGTGAAGTTGTTGGCCGGGGCGCCGGCGATGATGCCGTCGAAGTCGGTCGGGTAGCGCTGGGCCTCGGTCAGACCCTGGTGGCCGCCCTGGGAGCAGCCGTCGAAGTACGAGTGGGTGGCGGACCGGCCGTAGTACTGCTTGATGATGGCCTTGGCCGCCAGCGCGAGTTCGTGATCGGACTTGTAGCCGAAGTCGGCGCGCAGCGTCGGGTCGGTGGAGAACAGGCCGCCGCCCTGGGAGTGGCCCTCGTCGCTGGACGCGACGGCGAAGGCGCCGGTCGTCAGCGGGACGCAGCCGCTGGAGGCGGGAGCGCTGTTCGTGCTCACGTTGCCGCAGAGGCCGCCGCAGCCGACCTGGAGGTAGTTGGCCTGCCAGCCCGCCTGCGGCAGGCGCAGCTGGAAGTGGATCTGCGGTGCGATGACGCCCTTGACGTCGCAGTACGCCCAGTTGCCGAGCGTGTTGCTGCCGGCGGCCACCTCCGCGGCGGAGGTGATCTCGAAGGGCACGTCGGGTACGGCGCTTGCCAGGTCCAGCGAGGCGACGCCCGCGCAGGACATGGCCGGTGCGATCCCGGAGGACGTGCTGCTCGACGAGATGGCGGCGGCCGAGGTGGAGGCGGAGGCCTGCGCGCTGTCGGTCGTGGCGGCGTAGGCGAGGGCCATGCTCGCGCCGGTCACGAGGGCGAGGGCGGCGGCGAGGGTGGCCATGAAGGTGGCTGATTTCCACCGACACCATCGGGACAGCATGGACATGCTCGGACTCCGTTCGATTCATCGTTGGATCGGAACTCGTGCCGGTCGGTCGGTCCTGCGGGGAGGTCGAGGCCGGTCGGAACCGTCCCCCGGGCATGCGGTGCCGTTCGCTGAGCAACGGGAGGTGAGTGCGCGGACAGGACCGCGGACAGGCAGAGGGGGATGCCGCGTCGACCGAGGTGGGGGGTGGGTGGGAGTTGCCGAAAGGTGGAGCGCAGGGGCCGACCGTGACGGCTCACGACAGGTGGGTATGGGTCTTCGCTGTCCGTCGCCTGCGGACTTCGTTCCCACGACGACACTCGCACGGGTCCCGCGCGACGCCGTCGACCCAGCGGTGCGGCCCTCCTTCCGCGACTCCGGCTCTGCGGTGGCGGTACGTCGAAGGAACGTAGCCTGGCGGCAATCTTGACGCAAGATGTGTTGACTGGATTGTTGACGATTATGTCGGCGAACGTTCGGACTGGCCGACCCCACCCAGAGCTCAACGGATCCGGTCGGCCCGCCCGGTCATGACGGCGTCAGCTCGCGCGCAGCCGGGCGAGCGTCGCGTTCAGGTCCGTGCCGCGCGGGCGGTTGTGCGGCAGCTTGCCGAGCAGTTGGGCCATGAGACAGCTGTCGCTGACCGCCGAGTAGACCAGGCCGCCCGCGATACCGGCCGACAGCAGCTGGAAGGCCGGGTGGACCAGGACGCCGAGGCCGAGGCCGGTCAGGACGAGGGAGCCGGCGGTGAACCGCACCTGGCGGTCCATCGCCCAGACCGCGCGCGTGCCACCGTCGGGGCGGTCCAGTTCATGGCCGGCGGCGGCCCAGGCCTTCGTGCCGCCCACGAGCGTGGCCGCGCCGACGCCCTGCCCGGCAAGGAGTCGGCAGGCGTTCTCGGAGCGGTTGCCGGAGGCGCACACCATCAGGAGGTCGCCGCGGGCGGCGGCCTCTTCGATCGCGGGCAGTGCGCGCTTGATGTCCTCGAGGGGGATGTTGAGGGCGCCGGGTACGTGACCGGAGGCGTACTCGGCGGGCGTGCGGACATCGATGACGGTCAGGTCGGGCAGCCGGGAGTGGGCCTGGGCGACGTCGAAGGTGATCGAGGTGGGCTGGGTGGGCTGGGTGGGCTGGGTGGGCTGGGTGGGCTGGTGGGACATGGGTGTCATCCTTGGTTGTCGACGACGCCCCAAAGGGGCGTAGCATACCCCTAGGGGTATTGCAGAGGAGTTGATCGTGGATCTGGATCTCGCGGGCGCCGAGCTGCGTTCCGTACTGAACCGACTGCGCCGGGCGCAGGGTCAGATCGCCGGGGTGATCCGGATGATCGAGGAGGGTCGTGACTGCGAGGAGGTCGTGACCCAGCTCGCCGCCGCGTCCCGGGCCCTCGACCGGGCCGGGTTCGCGATCATCGCCACCGGTCTGCAGCAGTGCCTGACCGACGTCGACGGCAGCGACAAGCCCGCCGAGGATCGCGACGCCATGCGCGCCCGACTGGAGAAGCTGTTCCTCTCGCTCGCGTGAGCGCAGCGCGTCGGGCCCGAGGGCCGACTCATGCTCGTACGACCATGTCGACAAGCATGAACACGGCCACCGCCAGCAGCACCACCGCGAAGATCCGTTGCAGTAGACCGCCGGACACCCTCGCACTGAACCGCTTCCCGTCCCAGGCACCAAGGACGGCCGCCCCGGCGAACGGGCCTATGACGGACCAGTCGAGCCCGTCGGCCGTGCCCGTGCGGGCCGCGAGGGCCGCCAGCGAGTTGACGGTGATGACCAGCAGACTGGTGCCCACCGCGAGCCGCATCCGCAGCCCGAGGACGCTCACCAGCGCCGGTACGGCGAGGAAGCCGCCGCCGACCCCCAGGAAGCCGGTGACCGCGCCGAGCCCCGCACCGGCCGCGGCGGCTGGGCCCGGCCGGACCTCGTGCTCGTCGCGGGCGGCGGCCCGCCGCCCGAGCATGCGCAGCGCGGCCAGTAGCGCGACGGCACCGAAGGCACCGGTCAGGACGGTTTCGGGGACCCGCGCCGCGAGGATCCCGGCGAGCATGGCCGGGACGACGCCCGCGGCGGCGAAGAGGCTTCCCGTCTTCCAGTGGACGTTTCCGTCGCGGGCGTGGGCGATCAGTGCGGTGACGGAGGTCGTGGTCACGATGACCAGGCTCGCGGTGGTGGCCACGACCGGGGTGAAACCGAGCAGATAGATCAGGGCGGGGACGGCCAGCACGCTCCCGCCGCCCCCGAGCGCCCCGAGCGCCAGCCCTATGACGGCACCGGCGGCCAGGGCGAGGACGAGAGAGCTCACGCCGCCGGGCCGCCGTCGACAGTGAGTCCATTCTCGACGGCCGCGTCGAAACCGTCGTCCACGGCGACGACGTCCCGGCCCACGGCATCGAGCAGGGAGGAGGCGATACCGGCGCGCAGGCCGCCCGCGCAGTGCACCCACACCTGTCCGGCGGGGATCTCGCCCAGCCGCCCGTGCAAGGTGTGGATCGGGATGTGGACGGACCCTTCGACGTGTCCGCCTGCCCGCTCGGAGTCCCGGCGGACGTCCAGGACGACGACGCCGCCCGTGCCCCGGCCCGCGAGATCGGCGAACGTGGCTCGGGGGAAGGAGGCCGGTGTCTCGCCGTCCCGGATCCAGGATGCGGGCCCGCCGACCGCCGCGGCGGCCGGGCGGTCGATGCCGACTCGGGCCAACTCGCGCTGTGCGGAGGCGAGTTGCTCCCGCGATTCGGCGAGCAGGGTGACCGGCTTGCCCCACGGGATCAGCCACGCCAGATAGGTGGCGATCTTCCCGTCGGCATCGAAGTTGAGGGAACCGGCGAGATGCCCCTCGGCGAAGGCGACACGGTGGCGCAGATCGACCACCCACTCCCCCGCGGCGAGCCGCGCGGCGATCTCCTCGGCGTCGGCGATCGCGGGCGCGGTCAGGTCGAGCGGCGCGGGACCGGCGGCATTGGCCGGTCCCATGTGCGCGTAGTACGCGGGCACGTCCTCCAGACCGGCCAGCAGCGCGGCGACGAAGATGTCGACGTCCCGCACGAGCGCCTCGTTGACCTCCTTCTCCTTGCCGATCGTGGTGGCGGCCCCCGTCGCCTGCGCGGCGGAACAGAAGCTGCCGAATCCGTGTGTCGGCAGCACGGGGGTCTCTTCGGGCAGGTCGGCGGCCAGGCGGTGGGCGGAGGCATGCTGGGCACGGGCGAGCCGTTCGGTGAGGCTCGGCTCGACGAGGTCGGGGCGGCCGACCGTGCCGATGAGCAGGGAGCCGCCGGTGAACACCGCGACGGCGATCCCGGACTCCTCCAGGACGTACGAGGTGTGGTGCGGCGTGTGCCCAGGGGTCGCCAGGGCACGCAGCGTCAGGCCGGAGTCGATCTCCGCCGAGTCACCGTCGTGCACGGCCGTCCGTGTGAAGGAGACGCGCGCGGCGGCCGGCACGAGGTAGGCGGCACCGCTGACGCGGGCCAGTTCGAGACCGCCGGTGACGTAGTCGTTGTGTATGTGCGTCTCGACGACGTGCGAGATCCGCACGCCCCGCCGTGCGGCCGCGGCGATCACCTGGTCGATGTCCCTCGGCGGATCGACGGCCACGGCCGTGTGCGCACCGCCCGCGAGATAGCTGCGGTTGCCGAGCCCTTCCAGCTCGATGGTGTCGACGAAGAACACCTGGCACTCCCTTCGCACGAAAAAAATTACCCCCGGGGGTATTCTGCTTTCGAGGCTAGCACGATTACCCCCGGGGGTATCCATCGAGGACATACGCCCCCTGGGCACCCGGAGAGAGGAGCCTTCACGCCGCCCACGCCCCCCCTCCGGCCCGGTGATTGAGACTGGTAGGCGCACATGTTGAGGCGCCGCGTCTTCGCCTGTCTTGCCATTGCTCCGGCTACTCTTCGTAGCTGTCGCTGGACGCGGCCCCGCGATCATGGAGACAGAGCGAGACGACGACAGGTCCGCTGAGACACCACAGCAGGGCGCCCGCGGCAGGGCATAGGCGCCAGCATGGCCAGGCGAGCAGTCACCACTCCCTCGCCATCACCGCGGCCCAGGCTGCCGGCCCCTGCCCGTCAGGTGAAGAACTACGATGGCAGGCCCGCGTACGGCTCTTGCAACGACGCGGACCGGGAGCTGAACCCGGACGCCACCCACACTCCCGCCCCACCCCGGCCGGCCCCGGCTGCACCAAGACCACGGTCACGGACCGTAATCACCCTGTCGGCTCCTCCAGGCTGCCGCAGGACGCCGGAGAGGGCAGAGTGGGGCCGTGGCGCGACCCGCCGAGCACGCAGGCGTCGGCCGTATCACTGCGGCCATCGGGCCCTTCCCACCGGCCGACGCAGGTCAGGAGACCACCCATGGCAGCAGGAGCGAGCAACACCACCGCGAATGCCGATTGGGGCAAAGCGAACTTCGACGACATCTACGACTGTCCCGACCCCCGCCCGTACTTCGCAACCCTGCGATCCCTCGAGTACCAGATACCCCACCATGGCCAGGCCGTCTTCCGGGCACTGGCCCATGCCCTGCGCCGGCTGCACCCCGACCGGACGCCACTGAACGTGGTGGACCTGTGCTGCTCCTACGGGATCAACACAGCTCTCCTCAACTACCGTGTCACTCTGCCGGACCTGTTCACCCGGTACACCTCCCGCCACCTCTCCGCCCTGTCGGCCCGGCACCTCGCGGCCGAGGACCGGACCTTCTTCGCAGCGCGCCGCCACCCGGAAGCCGCAACGGCAACAGGTATCGACTCGGCAGCCCGGGCCGTCGGATACGCCCGCGCCGTCGGCCTGCTCGACCACGCCTTCGCGGAGAACCTCGAAGTCACCGAACCGAGCCCCGCCCTGCGCCACACGCTGGCGGGCACGGACCTCGTCACCGTCACAGGCGGCGTAGGCTACGTCTCCACCCGGACCTTCACCAGGCTTCTCGCCTGCATGCCGACCCCGCCGTGGGTAGCGGCGTTCGTGCTGCGCACCGTGCCCTACCAGCCGATCGCCGATCTGCTCGCCCGCTCGGGCCTGGTGACGGAGAAACTGCCCACCCGTACCTTCCGGCAGCGCCGTTTCGCCGACAGCGCCGAACGGTACGCGGCGTTCGACGCCCTGGCTGTGAACGGACTGCACACGGCAGACAAGGAAGCGGACGGCTACCTCCACACCGACCTGTATGTCTCCCGGCCCGCTCCCGACATCGCGGCGCTGCCTCTCGCACGCCTGCTGTAACCCGAGGCCGAGGGTCCACAACCCAGAATCCAGGCACAAACCCTCGGGTTCCCGCCGAGGCACCCATCGATGTAGGGGCAGCAAAGGCCCGGCGGCGCCGGCCGCTACGCCTGCGGCAGCGGCGGGTTCGCCGGCTGCGGCCCGTGACCGGCGAGATAAAGCCTCAGGGCGCACTGATCCTCGGCCTCGACGAACACCTGCTGCCCCCAGTGAGCGCTGAGGCGGTGCGCGACGTCGATCAGCCGACGGCGCTCCTCCCGCGAGTATGCGGGGAACCGGGCCCAGCCCCGTTCGGCGATTTCGTTGCCGAGTTCGCTGAACAACACTGCCCGCACGCGCTGCTCTTCCTCGTCGGTCAGTGGTGTGGGACTGTCCTCCGCAGGCCGCCACCGGACGTTGTACAGGTCTCGGATCACTGGTTGCTCACAGGTCGTCGGGTCTGTTCCGGCGAGACTATCGGCACATGTAGTGGCCTAGGGACGGACGTACGGCCGGGTCATGATCTCCATGTTGTGGCCGTCGGGGTCGAGGAAGTACGCGCCTCGACCGCCGAAAAGACGGTTGATCCGACCGGGGTCGGTGTGGTTGGGGTCGGCGTAATAGGTGACCCCGACCGCGTCCAGCCGGGCGATCATGGCGTCGAACTGCGTATCGGGCACGAGGAACGCGTAGTGCTGCGACTGGATCGGCTCGTCCCTCTTCTCGTAGTAGTCGAGCGTCACGCCGTTGCCGAGGTCGACGGGCAGGAACGGCCCGAACGGAGCACCGGCCTTCAGACCCAGGATCGCGGCGATGAACTCCGCCGACAGGTGTCGGTCCGTGGCGTAGATCGCGGTGTGGTTCAACTGGACGGTGCTCGCCGATGTCCCGGATTCGTGCGGGTACGGCTGGTCGTAGGGCATGAGCGGTGGGTCTCCGGGTCTTTGGATCCGATGGGATGGGGCGCCGCACGCGAGCGACGACAGCAAAGACGCGGAGAAAGGGGCGGGCCTCTGGCCCGCCTCGCGCTCACGCCGAGGCCGGGAACCTCACTCGTGCGTGGCGCATGGCCGACCCGGCAGTCACGCGACCGACCGTAGTGCTCGGCACGGACTGGTGCAACGCCGTTTCTCGTCCGCGCTCCGGCCGCACGCGAGAGCCGCAGGTGAGAGCCGTCGGTGAGATCCGACAGAAGTCCGACTCCGGCCCGGCGCATGCCCGTTCTACTGCTCGGACGACACCGGTCGGCCCGTGAACGCGTCCAGCAGGATCCGGTCGCCGACCGGACGAACCAGCTTCACCGTCACCTCCTCGCCGCGCAGCTCACTGGTACAGGCACCGTCCTTCGTCCCGACGACGTACGCGGACAGCACGACGCTGCCGACCGTTTCCAGGACGGCCACGGCGGGGCCGTCGTCGCAGGATCCGTGGGTGGCGACCACGGTCACCGAGCGCCCGTCCGCGGCCACCTCGACCAGTCGGGCAAGGGGCGCCAGCTCGGCGGTGGACATGTCCTCGGCCGGCCCGATCGGCGACTTCGGGAGCTTCGACGGGCTGACGGCGATCCGCTTGAGCGGGGTGTCGTAGCCCTCCAGGGTGAACAGCCAGGCCGGGACGGTCGCCGGGCCTCGGCTGGTGGCCACGTTCATCGTGCCCTGCTTCGCCCCGGTCACGGTCAGGTGCGGTCCGTCGTTGCCGTCGCGGGCCAGGGTCTCGTACGCCTTCCGCGCTCCCATGAGCGGCAGCGTGAGCGAGTCTCCGCTCTTCCACTTCACCTGGCCGTCCTTGGGTGGGGTGGTGGGAAGTTCGCCGCGCAGGACGAAGTTCTTGGTCTCATAGGCGCGCTTGTCGGCTTCGTTGCGGAAGGCGTTCTCGGGGAGCTGGACCGACTCGCCCGTCGGGAGGTACCTCGTCCTCCACATCTGGGCGGCCTCGGAGCCGTCCCAGGCGTCGGCGACCTGGCGGGCTCGGGCCCGGGACTGCGGCGCCGGGTCGGTACCGCCGCTGCTCGCCTCCTCTTCACCGCAGCCGACGACAGCACCGGCTCCGGTGACGAACAGGGCGAGGACGACGAGCAGATCGACAGTGCGCGGGGTTTTCGTACGCATGGGTCCCCCAGGGACTGAGCGGTGACGGGTGGAGTCCGTGCGGCGCGGGGGGAAGCCCGTACCGCCCCTGTGACGCACCACCCCCCGGGCCGCGTTCGATCCACTTCGCCGTCCGGTCACGCTCGTAGTCACATCGTGACCGGACTCGCTCGGCCGGGACGAGCGATCAGGTCAGCCTCCCCACGGGGTCGGCGTAGTACGTCGATCCCTCGACGTGCCCGGCCGGCCGACGGAAGCTCCACCCCTCGCCCGGAGAGTCGTCGAGTCGTTCCTCGGTCAGCGCGCCCAGCCGGTTCGCCCAGATCCGGAACGCCAGGCGCGGAACACTTCGGCGCCCGCCGAACCGTAGCCACCCCACGTAGCGAAGCTGGCGGCAACCTCCTGCCCCTCGGCGGCGACTACCCCGTATGACCAACGCAAGACCCACCACCACGCCTCCCGCCACCCACCGCCGTCGCCACCTGGCCCGCAAGCCCCTCGCGGCCGGGCTCGCGGCCGTCGGTGTCCTGGCCGGAGGCTGGTACGCGACCGCCACGCCGACGACAGCGGCGGCGGCGATACCGGCCGTCACGAACACCACGGTGAACCTGGCCGCCAAGTTCCCCTACCTGTCCGCGGGTTACAACAACACCCGTGAGTGGACGCGCACGGCGACGGCCGTCGCCCCGAACGGCATCCTGCGCGTCGCGTGGCCCGCGTCCGACGGTATCCATGTCACCCCGCTGACGGCGGCGGGCAAGCGTTCCGCGGCCGACACGGTCGTCAAGGGAGCCAAGGAGGTCGGCGGCCTGGTCGCGCACAACGACGGCTTCGCGCTCCTCACCCGCGTCGCCGACACGAACAAGTGGAAGGAGACCGCGGCGGCGCTCATCCGCTACAAGAACGGCAAGCAGGCCTTCCGTACGAAGCTCACCGGGACCGCGTCGCACGACACGGCGCCGCTCCTGGACGGGCAGCTCACCTGGAACGGCACGAAATACGGCACGTACTTCGTCGTGCACGGCGCGGGCGGCGCGGCCGACGGCCACTTCGGCGACAAGCTCGCCTACGTCAGCTCCAAGGGCGCCAAAACGGCAGGCGGTTGGGGCTGGGGGTGCAGCCACAACGAGGGCATCGCCCTGCACGCCGAGACGACCGGAGCCTTCACCTCGCTCTGCTTCGACGACTGGCGCTCCGGACTGTTCGTCTCGACGGGCATCGGCGCACCCGACAGCGCGCCGGCCGTGCAGCGCGAGCAGTGCTGGGCGGGCTACTGCGGCGGCACCTTCGCCGGCCGCACCGGCGAGCTGGTGAAGTCCTCGACGGGCCGATACGCCACCGCGTTCGCGTCCCGGGGCGCCGCCTCCGCCGCCAAGAACCCGGACGACGCGAGCGGCCGCGGCTGGACCGTGAAGCCGAAGACGAAGACCCACCAGGTGGCCGTCGCCTTCCTCAAGAACCGCAACACGCCCGCGGGCAAGCCGGTCCGCCTCACCAACACGCCCGGCACCGAGCACGTCAACGTCCACGTCGCCCCGTACGGCAAAGACCGTCTGCTCGTCTCCTGGGAGTCGCTGAAGAACGCCAAGTGCGCGAACGGCACCTGCACCGGCACGTTCACCGGCACCCACCTCCGCCTGATCGACTGGAACGGCGCCTTCAAGACACCGGACAAGGTCGTCCAGGCCCGTATCTCCGGAGACATCGCGACTCTCCAGGACGGCTCGCTGACTTGGGCGTACGCGCCTGTCACCCCGTCGTACACGGCGGCCTTCAGCGGCTCGTCGCCCACCGCCAAGACGCTGAAGATCGCCCGTCTCAAGCCCTGAGCGGCTCAAGCCCTGAGCGGCTCAAGCCCTGAGCAGCTTGAGGAACCGGCCCAGAAGGACCGAAGTGTCATCGGGGGTGAAGAAGTCCCTCTGGGCACCGGCCGGGGGTTTCGTCAGCGGGGGGACGAGGACGGTGGTGTGGCGGCGGTCGGCGGGGATCTTGACGACGAGGGTCGCCGCCGGTTCCGGGCCGCGCCACGAGACTCTGTGCAGGGTGTCCGCCTGCAGGAAGTATCCGCTGCCCGCGGTGAGAGACCATGACTCGCGTGCGCGGACCCTCACGAGTTCGGGGACGTCGAAGACGTAGGCCCGCTGGTCGTCGATCCACGTTTCCCGGTAGCGGACCATCGGCATCCCGGACGAGGTCACCTCACGCGTGTCACATGTGTCATTCGTGCCATACATGTCATACGTGCTGACGTCGATGCGACCCGTGACGGCGGACGACGAGAACGAGAAGCGGTGGTTGTGGATGTGCTCGGCGCGGGCGACCGTCCCGGCCTGCCAGACGTGCAGTCGTATCTCGTACTGCCGGTCGGCCAGCAGGACGAACTTGTCGAAGCCGAGCGGATGTCTGCGCGATTCCCCTGAGCACTCCCGGAGGATGCGGGTGCCCCGGCGGACGCAGTCGACGACCTCCTGTATCCGCTCGGGGACGGCCCACCGCGCGCAGTAGCCGGTCAGTTCCTCGGCCCGTGCGAAGTGGGGTTTCTCCAGGATGTCCATGATCTCGTCGTGCAGGGCCGCCAGAACGCGCGAGTCCGTCGTCAACCTCGGCTCCGCAGAAGGAAATCGGCCAGGCAGAGTCTGTGGTCGGAGAAGTTCTCGACGATCTCCGTGCCGGCCAGACCGATGCCCGGTCCGTAGAGGATGTCGTCGACGGACCTGTCCTTGTACGTCACCCTGCCCGCGATCGAACTCGCGAGGGGCAGCCGGTCCTCGCTCAGCAGGAGACCGCGTTCCGGTGTGTTGAAGTCGCCGCACACCACGAGGGGGTGGTGGTGCAGATGGCGCCGGAGTTCGTCGGAGAGCTCGTCCCAGATCTCCTTGAACTCCGTCTCACCGGGCTCCCGGCCGAACAGATAGAACGGGAACGAGTGCAGGGACGTCACCTCGACATCCACGCCGTCCACGCCGTCCACGCCGTCCGGGCTGAGGGTCGCGGAGACCAGCCCCTTGTCGTGGCTGCGGATCTCCTTGCCGTCGAAGCGGGTGCGCAGTTCGGGGTTGGGCAGCATGTGCCGCCTCGGATCGCGCAGGGGGAACCGGCTGGCCACCGCCACTCCACTGAGCCGGTCCGGGAAGAACGAGGATTCGTGGAGCGGGTAGGTGACGATGTGCCGCAGCCGGGTGGTGTTCCTGATGTGTTCCAGGACCTCGGACGTTCCCTCGGCGTCGAACCCGACCTCCTGGAAGGCGGCGACATCGACCCGCCGGTCCGCGAGGAGGCCACCGATTTCGGCGGCGACCTCCCGCGAACGGTGATCCGCGCCGCCCGGCACCAAAATCCCGCCCGACACCGGAATCCCCTCGTGGAGGTTCCAACTCGCCACGCGCAGGCGATCGCGGCCGAGCCGCTCCGTGGGCACTTCGTTCTCCACTGCGGGCATCTCATTCCCTACTGCCCCTACTGCAGGCATGTCGTCGTCCTCAACGCGAAGTCCCTCATGACCGTTGCCCCTTGATACGTCATCCAGATGGGTCTGGTGTCGTCGTGCCACCGCCAGACGCCGTCCTCATGGCTTCGCAGTGTCTCGCGCACCGCGACCGCCAGTTTCTCCTCGCACGCTTCCGCGCCCGGGATCATCAGCGCTTTGGCGACCCAGGCGGCGGTGAAGTGGCCGATCATCAGCGCGTCGACGCTGCCGTCGTCGACGGGCCGCCGTAGCTGCTCGTCGGTCGTGCGCAGGTCGAGATCGGTGCCGCACAGCCACTTGATCCCTGATCTGGCGGCGTTCTCGAATATCGCGCCGTCCGCCAGGACCCCGGCGGCCCGGTGCAGCGCCACAACGGAACGGGCCGTGTGCGCCACGGACTTGGCCGACCCGTTCAGATGCTCGCTCCAGTAGGTCAGCGCCGGGTCGTGGTCCTCCCGATGGGCACCGTCGGTGAGGCGGCGGGCCAGCCGCGGCAGGAGCGGCGACGTGGGGGCCACCTCCGCGAGCGTCGAGATCGCCACCGTCATGACCGCCGTACGGTTCATGCCGATGGGATCCTCCTGCGGGTCGAGCATCCCTTCGAGCAGCCGGACCAGGTCCGCCTTCGTCGCGTCGTCGACTCCGGCGCGGAACATGGCCGCGAGCACCCAGGCCGTGATCTCCGGTCTGCCGCGGTCCCGTTGGGTACTGGCGGCCCAGCCGCCGCCCGGCTTCTGCAGGGCGAGAAGCGTCCTGACCACTTGATGGCGCCTGATCCGTGGGTCCCGTATGTCGAACGAGGTGACCATGCGCAGCCCGTACGACGTTCCGACCGCGGTGGGCAGCACGAGGTGGTCGTTGAGATACTGGGACCATCCCGTCAAGTCGTTCTCCCTGTACCGCACTTCACGGTATTCGGCCAGAACACCGCGGGCCGAGCCGTCGAGCAGCCGTCGCACCGATGGGCCTCCGGGCGGGCTCTGCGGGTCGACCGGCGGGGTGCGGTCGGCGTCGGTGGCGTACCGCTGGCTCACGAGCCGCAGCACCAGACCGACGCAGAGCGCGCAGACCCCGGCGAACAAGTACCGCAGGACAGAGACGCTGAACCAGTCCTCGGGCAGCAGGTAGTCGAGAATGCCTTTGTAGGCGACCAGGGCCGCGGTGAACGGGCCCATGGAAATGAGCGCCTGCCTGATGCGCTGCGGTGTGGTGGAGGGGTCCGGGGGGACCGACGGGGCAGGTGTGGCGGGCTGTACTCGGTTGGTGTGCGCCATCCTTGCCCCCTGAGGCATCCCCCGTGTGCGACGACGCCGTCAGGATAGCCGCGCCGGGGGCGTCCTGTACCCGCTCGAGCACCCTCAGTGACGGCACACGCCCCCTCCCTCAGCCGGAACCGCGCCTCGCCACCGTCGGTCCAGCTCACGTGGATCTCGTACGCCCCGGACACCCGCACGGACACCAGCTCCGTCAGGGGCGGGGGCTCGGCTCGGCGGTGAGGCGGGCGAGCGCGACGAAGAGGGTGTCGTCGGCGGTCTACGGACGCGCCAACCGGACACCCGGAGCGTCATGACTGCTCGGAGCGTCCGGCCGGTTGGCTCTCCTGCGGACGCCGCCACCCTCTCCTGGGGCCCGCAACTCCTCACGCCTTGCGGTATGTCCCGCTTGGAGGCCAATAACCCGACTTGCGCCATGTCCAGTTGACGACATGACACAGAAGCGCCAAAGCGCTGTCTTTACAGTGATGTGGACGGATGACTGACTGCGAAGGACTTCTGCACATCTAGTTCACGAGGTTCCCTTGCGCATGCCTCCGTCCCGCAGACGCGGGCTGACAGCGGCCGTCGCCACCCTGACGGTGCTGACGGCCACCGGTCCCGCCGCGTCGGCCGACGCCGCTCCGACGTCCCCATCCCCCACCGCAACCGTCGCCGCGGGTCCTGCGACCATGCACACCGTCACACTGATCACCGGTGACAAGGTCACGGTGACCGCGAACGGCAGCAGGGACTCGGTCACGTCCGTGGCCGATCCGCAGGGCAGGACCGGTGGCGCTCACGTCATGTCGGTCGGCGACGACACCTATGTGTATCCCGACGCGGCGCTTCCTTACCTCGCGTCCGGCGCTCTGGACGAAGAGCTGTTCAACGTCACGGAGCTGCTCGCGGACGGCTACGACGACGCACGCACCGACCACCTGCCGCTGATCGTCACGTACACCGACGCGGCGGCCCGCTCCCGCAGCCTCAAGACCCCGGTCGGCGCGAGCAGGACCCTGACGCTCAGCAGCATCCAGGGCGCGGCGATATCCGCGCAGCACACGCGGGCGGCGGAGTTCTGGTCCTCCCTCACCGGCACCGCCACGGCCACGGCGCGCGCGGGCTCGGCGCCCCCGGCTGGACGGCTTGCGGGCGGCATAGCCAAGGTGTGGCTCGACGGGAAGGTGAAGGCCACACTGTCCGACACGACCGCGCAGATCGGGGCTCCCGAGGTCTGGGCGGGCGGGGACACCGGGCAGGGCGTGGACGTCGCCGTCCTGGACACCGGTATCGACGCCGCGCACCCGGACTTCGCCGGCCGTATCGCGGCGACGGAGAGCTTCGTGCCCGGCCAGGACGTCACCGACCGGCACGGCCACGGCACCCATGTCGCCTCCACCGTCGCCGGAACCGGCGCGGCGTCCGGCGGCACCGAGAAGGGCGTCGCTCCCGGCGCCGCCCTGCACATCGGCAAGGTCCTGGACAACGACGGCGGTGGTCAGGACTCCTGGATCCTGGCCGGCATGGAATGGGCCGCCCGCGACCAGCACGCCAAGGTCGTCAGCATGAGCCTGGGCGGCGGACCCACCGACGGCACCGACCCCCTCAGCCAGGCCGTGAACCGGCTCAGCGAGGAGACCGGGGCACTGTTCGTCATCGCGGCGGGCAACACCGGCTCAGCCCCCTACAGCGTGAGCGCCCCCGGCGCCGCGGACGCCGCACTGACGGTCGGCGCGGTGAACGGCCCGGGGAAGGGCTTGGATCAGCTGGCGTCCTTCTCCAGCCGCGGCCCCCGCGTGGGTGACAACGCCATCAAGCCCGATCTGACCGCCCCGGGTGTGGACGTGCTGGCTGCGCGCTCGCAGTACGTGCCGGAGGGCGAGGGCGCCTATCAGACGATGAGCGGCACCTCCATGGCCACCCCCCACGTGGCGGGCGCCGCAGCCCTGCTGGCCGCCAAGCACCCGGACTGGACGGGGCAGCAGCTCAAGGACGCTTTGGTCAACACCACCTCGAGCAGCAAGCGGTTCAGCCCCTTCGAGGTCGGCAGCGGGCGGCTCGACGTCGCCGCCGCCGTGAAGGCCACGCTGGTCACCTCCGGGAACGCGTTCGCGCAGACCCACTACCCGTACACGCCGGGCCAGACCGTCCGCAAGGACGTCACGTACACCAACTCCGGTGCCGATCCGGTCACCGTGGACCTGTCCCTGAGCCAGGACCAGCTGCCCGAGGGCCTGTTCACCCTCACCGACACCCGACTGACCGTGCCCGCGCACGGCACCGCCGTCGTCGGCGTGATCACGCACCTCGACGCCGCGCAGGACAATGCCGCCTACGCCGGTCGGCTCACCGCCACCGGCGCCGACGGCACCGTCCTCACCCACACGTTGGTCGGCCTGAACAAGGAGGGCCAGCGGGTCACCTTGTCGGTCACGGCGAAGGACCGGCGCGGCGCCGCCCTGCCCGGCATCCTCATCCTGAAGGACATCGAGCGCAACACCGACCCCAAGGTGTACGAGATCGGCGCTTCGGGCCGTACGACCGCGCGCCTGCACCCGGGCACCTACTCGGCGTGGATGTACGCCGATGTGCCCGGCATCGACGGCACGCACACGCTGGGCCTCGCCGTGCTGTCCGCGCCGCAGATCGACCTCGACGCCGACCGGACCGTCCGCTTCGACGCCGCGGACCTGCGCAAGGCGGCCGCCTTCACCCCGCAGCCGACCGCCAATCAGTTCATGAGGGTGGACCAGTACCGCGCCAACAGCGGCCTGTTCCCGTTCGTGGACAGCTACCTGCTCGAGTACTGGCGGTACGACAGCCTGTGGGTGACCCCGACGCCGAAGGTGACCAAGGGCTCGTACACCCTCGCCACCCGCTGGCGGCAGGTCCAGCCGCCGCTGACGTTCTCCTCCGGCTCGCAGGCCTACGACGACGTCGTCGTCCAGAGCCGGTCCCCCAAGCTGGCCGAGGGCACGGGCAGCTACCGGGCGGTCTGGGCCGGCGACGGCTCGGCCGCGGATTTCCGCAAGGTGAAGGTGCGCGGCCAGGTGGCGGTCGTCCGCCGCAGCGACACCGTGCCCGCCCCGGTGCAGGCCGCGGCGGCGACGAGGGCCGGCGCCAGGCAACTGCTGATCCTGAACGACGGCTACGGAAAGCTTGACCCCTGGGCGGACCTGCCCGACGTCGCCCCGCTGCCGGTGGCCTCGCTCGGCACCGACGACAGCGCACGGCTGCTGAGCCGGCTTCGCAAGCCCGGCACGGCGACGCTGAAGGTGGTCTCGCACCCGTATCCGCGCTACCTGTACGACCTGGTCCGCCACCACGACGGGGCGGTCCCCCGGGATCCGTCCTACCGGCCCGGCCCGGGCGAGCTGGCCCGGATCGACGAGTCGTTCCGCAACAACGAGCAGGGCGAGGCCGTCGAGTACCGCCAGGACGTGTCCGTCATCTTCGACAGCCCCCTGGGCATCGTGCCGACGCAGGTCGCGGCCCAGGGCACGCTGACGTCGTGGGTTTCGGCGGGCGCCGGTGTCCGTTGGGTCTCCTCCGCCAGCATGCCGGACCTCCACCAGAGGGGCGTGGCGCGCTCGTACCAGCCGCGCAGCACCACCGGCGAGAGCTGGCTCTCACCCATCCAGCGCCCGCGCCTGCTGAACGACGGCATCAGCTGGCGGGCCCCCTTCCGGTCCGGCGACATCATCAGCACATCGACGCTGCCGGCCTGGGGGGACTCCGGCGGTCACGCGGGCGTCGTCTGGGCCGACGGCGACACGTCGAAGGTCTCGCTCTACCAGGGCGACCAGCTGCTCGGCGAGGACTTCAACGAACGGATCGTCTCCGCCGAGGGCGTGTCACCGGACCCGCTGCCCTACCGGATCGTGGTGGAGGGCAAGCGGAACCTGCCGGACCGTCCGTACTCGACCCGTACGCGCACCGAGTGGGGCTTCACCTCCAGCACGACGGACTACACGGTCCTCACGCCTCTGCCGCTGGTGCAGCTCGACTACGCGGTGGCCACCGACCTGTCCGGCAAGGCACACCGGCGGACCGGGCTGACGGTCACCCCCTCGCATCTGAAGGGTGCGGCGGGCACGGGGACGATCCGCACGGTGACGCTGGAGGTGTCGTACGACGACGGTGCCACGTGGCGCAAGGCGACCCTGCGGCAGTCGGGCGGCGACTGGAAGGCGCAGCTCGACGCGCCGTCCCGGGCCCGCTTCGCGAGCCTGCGCACGACGGCGCGGGACACGAAGGGGAACAGCGTGAGCCAGACCGTGATCCGCGCCTTCGGCCTGAAGTAGCGACGGCGGGCGGCTGACGAAACGGCCCCTGTCCGCGGTGGAGACCGTGGGCAGGGGCCGCACGTTGTGTGCGGGAGGGGACCCGCGGGCTGTCCCGCGGACTGCACGTCGTGCTCGGCCTCGGTGTGCCGGACGGCCGGCTCCTCAAGGACACCTCCCTGACCTGGGCGTGCGCGCCCGTCGCACCGTCCTGCACGGGCGCGCTCACAGCGGCTTCACCGACCACGGCGACGCTGAAGATCGCGCGTCTGGCGCACTGAAGCAAAAGCGCGCCCGCGGGCCATCGGGCCAGCTCACGCTCACCTCGTACGCGCCCTCCACCTTCACGGACACCAGCTCCGTGAGGGGCAAGGGGTCCGGTTCGGCGGTGAGGCGGGCGAGGGCGACGAAGAGTGTGGCGTCGTCGTCTCCGGTGACCCCGGTCGAGCCCGACAGACCGTGTACCGGATGGAGTTGGGCGCTCATGCCGTCACCGGCCACCCAGCCCGTGACGCGCACCGGTGTGCCGGGAGCCGCTCCCGACACCAGATGGGCCCGCACCTCCACCGCACCCCGGGCGAGGACGAGGTTCGTGACCCGGATGCCGTCCGTCACCGTGTGCCGGGACGCCACCCAGCCCTCCCCCGCGCCCAGCGGTTCGATGCCGGTACGGCTCGGATCGTCGCCGACGATCACACTGTTGTCGTACGCCGCCGAAGGCGCCGTCGCCGTCGAGTACGCGAGCCGCGTGTAGTACGGGTCGTAGCGGACGTCCTCGCTGCCGTGGTTGTGGAGCCGGACCAGCCCGTCGGAACTGGTGGACTGCAACAGCCAGTTGGGCGGACCGACGGGGGTGACGGCGTCGGCGCGGTCCGTCGGGCCCGGCTCCTCCCGCGCCGTCCACACCTCGTGGTCGGCAGGGAGGAGCAGGCCGAGGAAGGCCTTGCTCGCCCAGTACGGGGAGGCCGGGCCCGAATAGCCTTGCAGGACCGCCTCGTCGGGGCCGTGCCAGCCGAGGGTGAGCAGGCCGCGGCCGTCGACCGCGCCTCGGTCGAGGAAGTGGCGGAGCGCTCCGGAGGCCAGGCGTCGCGTCTCACCCGGGGCGAGCGGCGTACGTCCCGTCAGGGCTCCCAGCCACAGGGGTGCGGTCGTCGCGAAGCGGTAGGTCAGGGAGCGGCCCTGGTGCATGGGCGCGCCGTCGCCGCCGAACAGCCTTGCGTAGTCGGCGAGATGGGCTTCGAGGCGGCCGCCGTACAGGTCGAGCAGTCGTTCGTCGTCCGCGAGCCAGGCGTGCAGCACCGGGTACAGGTGCATGGCCCAGCCGTTGTAGTAGTCGAAGGCGCGGCCGGGGCCGTCGGTGTACCAGCCGTCCCCGACATACCACTGCTCGATGCGGTCCAGCCCTCGGTCGATCGCGGCGCGCGAGGCCTCGGGTTCGTGGCCGATCTCCGCGAGGAAGCCGCCGACCGTCACCGGGAACAACTCCCAGTTGCAGGGCCAGGGTTCGGCGGCCAGCGCGTCGCCGAGCCAGGCCGCGGCCCGCTGTCGTACGCCGTCGTCCAGGCGGTCCCAGAGCAGCGGACGGGTGATGCGCAGCGCGAGGGCGATCGACGCGGCCTCGACGAGGGGCTGGCTTCGGTCCTCGATACGCGGCCAGACGCCCGCCGTTCCGGCGGCGAGCCCGTCGGCGTACCGCTCCAGGGCCTTCTCGTCTCGGCGGAAGGCGGCGAGCAGGAGCGTGCGGGCGTAGCCCTCCAGGCCGTCCGAGAGTCGTCCGGACCAGCTCGTGTGCTCTCCGGGGAGGTGATAGAGGGCGCCGTCGGGGGTGGCGTACGGCGCGACCGCGGCGAGCAGGGAGTCGGCCGCCGCCTCCCAGTGGGCGCGGGTGTAGCCGGTGTACGGGCTGAGGGTGCGGTCCTCGGGGGGCATGGGGCGGACTCCCTGCTTTCGATCGTTCGGTGGAGCGGGTAGGTACCTGGGGCGCCCCGGTTCCGGACGGGACGCCCCAGGAGTTCATCCCACCCTCACCAGGCCCGCGGGCACCAGATGCCGGGCGACGAGTTCATCGCGGACGAGACCCGCGTACACCGTCGCGCCGTGCACGGAGGTGTGGGTGTTGTCGCGCTTCTCGTTGTAGAGGTAGAGCGCCTTGGAGCCCTCCACGCCCAGGGACTCGACGACGGACTTGGTCTTGGCCGTGAGGTCGATGAGGGGGACGTCCTCGGCGGCGGCGACCGAGCGGATGACGGCCGGGTGGTCGACGCCGAGGCCGTTCACGAGCAGCGCGGTGTTGTTGTTCAGGGTGCCGTCCGTGTTGAACCAGCGGCGGACGATGGGGGTGACGAGGACGGGTTCGCCGCCCTGGGCGCGGACGCCCGCGACGAGGGCTTCGAGGTTCGCGCGGTACGTCGGCTCGTCGGTCGTCTTGTCGTTGTGGGCGAGCTGGATGAGGACCAGGTCGTGTCTGCGGATGAGCGGCTGGACGGTGGGGAAGAGCGCCGGGGTGGCGAGGTAGGTGACCGTACTCTCGCCGGAGTCGGCGTAGTTGGCGACCGACAGCCCCTTGCGGAGGTACTGCGGCAGCTGCTGGCCCCAGCCGGTGTAAGGGGCGCCGGGCTGGTCGCAGACCGTGGAGTCGCCGACCAGGAAGATCTGGCGGGTGTGGCGGCCGACGGCCGAGGTGACCCGGATGTCGGCCAGTGCGGGCGCCGAGCCGCCGAGCACCAGGTCAAGGCCCGCCGTGCCCTCCACGCCCGTCGGCTCGCCCTCGGGTGTGCGGACGTTCACCGTGAAGCTGCGGGCCAGGGGCTTCCCGGCCTCGGTGGCGGTCTCGGACAGCAGCGCGCGGCGCGTCTCACCGCTGACACTCGTGCTCGCCGCGTCCTGGCCGCCGAGCAGCACGCGCACGTCGTACGTGCCGGGCGCGACGTCGAAGTGGCAGGCGGTCGCGGTGCAGTTCTCCAGGCCGAGGGCGTGCCGCCCTCCTTGTGCCTGCGCCGGCGCGGCCGACAAGGCGGTGGCGGCGGCCAGCACCGCCACGCAGGCGGTGGTGAAACGTCTCATTGCGGCTCCTCCCACAGGACGACATGACCTGGCGGCTGGACCGTACCCGTTCGCGTAAGCGCTTTCTAGAGGGTGATCGGATTTCACATGATTGCCAACTCCCGAGCAGTGAAAGCCCTTTCGCGAAATCGATTCAACTGTCACTCTCGCAGACACCCGCAACCTCCCGAAGGAGGCACCCCCATGTCCGGATCCGTGAACAGAGCGGTCCGTCGCCGCACCTTCGTGCTCGGCACGGCGGCCGCCGCCGGCTCGGCCGCCCTCGCCGGTCCACTCGCCGCCCCCGCGTCCGCCGCGGCCTTCGGCTACACCGACGACGGCTCGAACTACGTCGTCGACACCGGCGCCGACCTCGTCTTCAAGGTCAGCAAGACCAACGGCGACCTCACCTCGCTGGTCTACCGCGGCGTGGAATACCAAGGCTACGGCGGTATGAACTCGCACGTCGAGTCCGGCCTCGGCACGTCCACCGTGACCATCACGCAGTCCGGCACGACGATCCTGATCTCCGTCACGTACGGCACCCTGAAGCACTACTACGCGGCCCGCAGCGGCGAGAACAACGTCTATGTGTGGACCAACAAGGCCGACACGTCCGTCTCCGCGACCCGCTACATCGTGCGCGTCAAGAAGGGCCTGTTCCTCAACGACGAGCCCGACTCCTACACGTACGCGCCCACCACCGTCGAGGCCTCGGACGTGTTCGCGAAGTCCGACGGCCAGACCCGCTCGAAGCACTACTCGAAGCTCCGCGTCATCGACTACAGCTACCTCGGCTGGACGACCGGCAGCGTCGGCCTGTGGGTCGTGCGGAGCAACCACGAGAAAGCCTCCGGAGGCCCGTTCTACCGCTCCCTGCTGCGCCACCAGAGCGCGGACGGCGGCGGCCTGTACGAGATCCTTTACTACGGCCAGAACCAGACCGAGGCCCAGCGCTTCGGCCTCCAGGGCCCGTACGTCATCGCCTTCACGGACGGCGGCGCCCCCTCCTCGTCGCTGTTCCCGGGCACCCTGACCACCTCCTGGGCGGACTCGCTCGGCATCTCGGGGTACGTCGGCGCGAGCGGCCGGGGCCGGGTCGCCGGCGTGGGCATCACCGGGCGGAACACGGCGCACCCGTACACCGTCGGGCTCGCCAACTCGGCGGCGCAGTACTGGGGTTCGGCGCGGGCCTCCGACGGCTACTTCTCGATCGGGGGCGTCCTTCCGGGGACGTACACGCTCACCGTCTTCAAGAGCGAACTGGCCGTCCACACCACCTCGGTGACGGTCACCGCGGGCGGCACGACCACCCTCAACTCGATCGCGATCCCGTCCTCGAACGACCCGAGCAACGCGGGCGCGATCTGGCGGATCAACGACTGGACCGGCACCCCGAGCGGCTTCAAGAACGCCGATCTGATGACGTACGCGCACCCGTCGGACGTCCGGGCCGCGGCGTGGACCGGCAACGTGGTCATCGGCAGCGGCAGCGAGACGTCGGCCTTCCCCTGCTACCTCTGGAAGGACGTCAACAGCGGTCTGCTCGTGTACTTCAAGCTGACCGCGGCCCAGGCCGCCGCCGCGCACACCCTGCGCATCGGCGTGACGACGGCCTACGCCAACGGTCGGCCGCAGGTCGTCGTCAACGACGCCTGGACCTCGGCCATCCCCTCCCCGCCCACCCAGCCGAGCACCCGGTCGCTGACCAACGGGTCCTACCGGGGCAACAACTACACGTTCACGTACAGCGTTCCGGCGAGTGCGTGGCTCACGGACACCAGCCAGTACAACGTACTGAAGATCAACGTGGTGAGCGGGTCGGGGACGAC
Organism: Streptomyces sp. NPDC048275; assembly: GCF_040652275.1. NCBI lineage: Bacteria > Bacillati > Actinomycetota > Actinomycetes > Kitasatosporales > Streptomycetaceae > Streptomyces > Streptomyces sp. NPDC048275. The sequence continues at coordinate 4,998 of NZ_JBEZLR010000042.1, read as the reverse complement.
CTCCTACCTCAGTGCGGGCACGGCGATCGACGCGATCGACCTGCTCACCTGACGTTCCCTCATGTTCCGCGTGTCCACTGCTGGTTGGTGCCTCCGTTGCAGGTGTATGTGATGAGCGCGGCGGAGTTGGCGGTGGACGCGCCGTTCACGTCCAGGCATTCGCCGGTCGAGCGGGACTTGATGTTCACGTAGCTGCCCGTGGTGGTCAGCGACCACTGCTGGCTGGTGGGCGTCCCGCCGCAGTTCTCCTGGCTGACCGTGTTCGCGTTCTCCTGCACGCACAGGGAGCTGTTCCTGACCACCAGTTGGTAGTAGCCGCCGCCGATGGGCTTGAACCAGTACTTCTGGTTGTTGCCGCCGTTGCAGTCGTACTGCTTGATCTGGGCGCCCGGCCACAAGGACTGGCTGGTCACGTCGGCGCACTTGGCGGAGTGCGCCGCGATCAGCGTGTTGTACGTGGCGCTCGTCCCGGTGACCGTCCCGGCAGCCGTGTCGACGGTGACCTCGGGCGACCAGGACATGGTCATCGTGGTCGAGGTCGGGAAGGTGAGCGGCAGCCAGACGTAACGGGAGTCGTTGACGGTGCCGCCGAAGGAGTTGCCCCAGCGGTCGCCCAGGTAGAGGTACGAGGTGCTCGAAGTCCCCTGTACGGGAAGGACGTACGCGGTCTGTGAGCCGTACGTGGTCGAGTCGCCGACGTTGGCCATGGCGGTCCACGGACCGGCGATGCTCGTGGCGGTGGCGTACTGCTGCTGGTTGGGGCTCCAGCCGGTGGCGCCGGACGTCAGCATGAAGTAGACGCCGCCCCGCTTGAAGAGGGCCGGGGCCTCGCGGTGGCCGCCGTGCCAGGGGTCGGCGACCAGGGCGGCGATGCCGGTGTAGTCGGCGGTGAGCCGGTAGATCTGCAGGTCGTAGTTCTCGCGGGCGGCGGAGATCATGTAGCCGGTGCCGTCGGTGTCCACGAACACCGTGATGTCGCGGGACATGTGGGTGTCGAGCGGGCGGAAGCTCCCCTGCCAGGTGTAGTTCCCGTCGACGGTGTCCGAGACCGCGACGGCGGCCCGCGCCTCGCTGTAGTCCGTGCCGTTCTCCTTGTGCATCCACATCACGAACTTGCCGGTGGACGCGTTGTACATGACCTTCGGCCGCTCGATGTTGGCCACGGCGAGCTCGGAGTGCGTGGACTGGGTCAGAACGTGGTTCCTGAACTCCCAGTTCTTCAGGTCGGTGGAGCGGTAGGCGTCCACGTACCGGAAGGTGTTGTCGGAGTTCCGGTTCTCACCGAACCAGTAGTAGTACGAGCCGACCTTGATGACCCCGCCGCCGTGGGCGTGTACGGGGTTGCCCGACGTGTCCGTGAACTGGGTGCCGTTGGTGATGGTCTGGGGTGCCGCTGCGGCCGGTCCCGCCGTCGCGAGGGCCGCGGCGACCGCGAGACAGAGGGTGACGAGGACCGCGTACACACGTCTCATTTCACACACACTCCTTGAGGGGGGCGGGCGGCTCATGCGATGACCGCCCGTCCGGTCGTTCGGCGTGCCGAACGGAATCTGTGATGACGAACGTGCGGCCGCCGAAAAGGTAAGCGGTTGCCATGGCGGGGTCAACGGGTCTGACGGGACGTGTCCGCGGGGCACCCTGCCCTCCCTCGGCAATCTCGCCCACGCCCACCACCGGGCGCGGAACCGGGAACGGAGCGCGGAGCTGTTCGTGCGAGCCCGGCTGCCGCGGGGGCGGGGGTTGCGGTTTGACTGCGGTGCGTGGGGGCTGGGCGCGCAGTTCCCCGCGCCCCTTCAGGGCGTCTCTGGCAGACCTGGCCTTGGGCGTGACGTGGGTCACCTTGGTGTTTTTGTTATTCGAGGGCGTCCTGCCCGTCTCCCCGTACGTGCGCACCCAGATCTACAAGACAGTCTCGGCCGCCGCCTGCCTCGCGGTGGCCGCCCTCATGCTTGCGTCGCCGCCCGTGGCTGCCGCGGACGGTGACGTCACAGCGGACGTGCTCGCGGGGCGGGACGTGACGCTCACCGGTGACTCGGTGGTGACCGTGCCGGCCGGAACGACCACGTACGACGGGGTGTTCCGGGGCGAGGGAACGCTCACCGTGCGTGGTAGCGGGACGCTGATCCTGACCAGGGACAGCGACTTCACGCTGCCCAAGGCGCGGCAGCGGCAGACTGTGACGACGCAGGGCGGCAACCACCCGTACGTCACCGTGGCCAACCCCGACCCACCGGCCGTGACCGTGGCGAAGGGCGCCACCCTCCAGTACGGCAACGGCGGTACGGCCGGGCTGATCGGCCACTTCCCGTACAACACCCCGGCGTTCCGGCTCAACCAGGACAACGTCCGGGTCGACGGCACCCTGCGGCTGTCCCTGACGAGCGCCTACAACCTGGGCACCATCAGCGGCTCCGGACTGATCACCCAGCCGCGGTTCCTGTGGGGCTCCTGGGACCTGTCGGGCACCCATCCCTTCTCCGGGGTGATCGACAACGGCACGCAGGCGAACGCCGGACGGCCGGAGTTCGCGACGTCGCTACCGAAGGTCCGCAAGATCCTGAACCAGGGCACCTGGACCGTGGACACCCCGCTCGGCCAGACCGTCACCATGGGGATGGACTTCTACCAGCGGGAGTACGGCAGCGACATCAACGTCCAGTCGCGGCCGGGCAGCAAGGTCGTGCTCACCGGCCAGTACAGCTGGTCGGACCAGGGCGGTGACACCGACCCCTCACTCAGCGACCCCGCCCTGAACTGGACGCCCGCGCGGAAGAACGTCAACAAGCGCGGCACCAACATCAAGGGCGCCGACGTCCAGTGGGGCGACGGGACGACGAACAAGATCTTCATGCCGGGGACCGCCGAGACCGTGTACATCAACCTGCTGGCAGCCAGGTCCCGTTCGCTGCTCACCTTCGACTACAACGGCCCGGTGACATTGGGCGCCCCTATCGGCGGCGGCCGGTTCCACGACACGCTGTCCGCACCCGGCGCCGGGGACATCGTCATCAAGGGGACGAAGGGCAACGACGTGACCTTCGCCGCCGTCCAGCACTACGACGGCTCGACGACCGTCGAGAAGGGCGCGGTGCTGCGGCTGGGCGGCGGCACGTCAGGTGGCGACGGCGGGCTCTACACCGAGGGCGACCTCTACCAGGTCGTCAACAACGGCTCGTTGGTGCTGAGCAACACCAGCAAGGCGCTCACCCTGTCGCGGATCAGCGGCAGCGGCTCGCTCACCCAGGCGGGCGCCGCGACAACGACACTCACGGGCAACGCGGTGACGTACACCGGGCCGACGACCGTCACGAAGGGCACGCTGGCGCTGGGCCCGGGGGCGCTACTGACCCGTTCCAAGGCGATCCGGCTCACCACCGCCTCCGCACTCCTGGACGTCCGTGAGTCGGGTCTGAAGGTGGCGACCACGCTCACGGGTAAGGGCACGGTGCGGGGCTCGGTGACGAACGACGGCGATGTCACCGGCCCGCTCAGGATCACCGGCGACTACACGCAGCTCTCGAAGGGCGCACTCGTGCTGCGGGACGAGCCGTTGAGGGTCTCGGGCAAGGTGAAGCTGGCCGGGAAGCTCGACGTTTCGGCGGCCGGCTCCCCGTCCGGCAGCGCCTCCCCCGCCCCTCGGATCACCGTGCTCGACCACACCGGCCGTGCGAAGACCACCGGCACGTTCGCCGGACTCCGCGAGGGCGGCAAGGTGCGGCTCGCCGACACGACGTACCGGATCAGCTACCGCGGCGGCGACGGCAACGACGTGGTCCTCACGGCCGCTGCCGCGAGCCCGTCGGCGACCACCCGCGCGGACACCGCGGCCTCCGGCGCCCCGTCGGCCGACGACACACTCACCACGAGCGCGGCGGGCGACGACAGGTTCGGGTGGTGGCCTTACGCACTCGCGCTTGGTCTGCTGGGCGGGCTCCTCGTCCCGGCGACGCGGCGCACGCGCGCCCGGCGCCGGGGCGGGCGGCACGCGGCGCACGGCTAGGGCCTGTCCGGCGGATCATGCCGCAGACGCGGGGCTTGGCACGCCCATCTGCGGCGTTGTCGTCGGTCGGCCGGTGACGCACGGGGGGCATCACCGGCCGGTCGGCGCCTCGGGGAAGCCGAGGCGCGGTGCCAATGCCCGCGCCTCGGCGGCCCAGTCCGCGAGGAAGGCGAACACCAATCCCCGCTCCCGGTAACGGAGTTCGGCCGAAACCGTCCGCGTACCGCCGTAGTCCAGCTGCTGTTCCTCGCTCGCACGGGCCAGCATCAGGGGCGTGAGCCAGTCGTACTTGACGGCCGAGGCGCACATACCGAGCCGGACGAGACGCTCGTCGCCCCGCCAGCCGGAAGCCCGCAGGCCGCGCAGATACGCGTCGTACGCGGCCCGCGCGTACCCGGGCAGCCGGGCGGCCGGGACGAAGAGGTCGAAGACGCTGTCGGGGAGGTAGTTGCCGAGATCCTCGCCGAGCGCGCCGTCCCCCGCGAACGCCCAGTCGAGGAGCACGTGGTCCGTGCCGTGGGACAGCACGTTGGCCGGCCACTGGTCGAGGTGGCTGAACACCCGCGGCAGGGACTCCATGATCCGCAGGAACCACTCGCGGTCGTGCCGCAGCCGGACCATGTCGCGGCGCAGCCCGTCCGGGAAGTGGTCGCGGACCAGGGGTTGTTGCCAGGCGTCATCGTTGTCGAGCAGGTCCTCGCCGAGGGTGTTGGTGGAGATGTAGTCACGGAGGAAGAGGCGGGAGAGCCAGGGGTGACCCCCGTGGTGATCCGAGGAGTGGTCGCTGCCGGGCGCAGCGGCACGGGTGGACGCGTCTGCGCCGGCGGTGAGTCCCGCGCCCTGCGCCTCCCCCAGCCTCCGCAGATGCTCCACATGCCGGGTGACCGGCCATCCCGTACCCGGCTAGGGCCTGTCCGGCGGATCAAGTCGGAGGGAAGCAGTGGTGCCTTGTCGGCGCAGGTGAGCGGGGTCTGGTGCGTCGAGCTGCAAGGCGGAGG
>NZ_JBEZLR010000041.1:0-78041 GCF_040652275.1 Streptomyces sp. NPDC048275 | reverse complement strand
GCATCGGGGAGAGGTCCTGCGCCTCGTCGAGCACGACATGTCCGAGGGAGTGCGTGCGCTGCACCAGATTCGTTTACCCCCTTCGTCGTACAGGCTTCAGTCGGCCAGCGCCTTGAGGGTCTCCCGCACCACGATCGGGTCGTACGGCATGGCCAGGTGCGTGGTCCGGTTCTGCGGAGCGATGATCTGCAGGCAGGTGTTGGTGACGGGGTGGTCCGGCCGGGCCGGCCTCAACTGCTGCGACTCGGGCGGCTGGACCAGCTCGTCCCGGGTCGACCACAGCACGGTGTAGCCGACCCCGTCCACGGTGTCGCCGGGTGCCACCAGCTCACCCACGAACTCCGAGTCGTGCAGCAGCTGTGTGAAGGCGGGGCTCAGTCGGAAGAGGACCTTGTCCTCCACGACTGCCTGCACGCCCGGGACTTGACGGACCAGTGCGGTCAGTCCCGCCACCTCGACGCCGTGATTGCTGGGCGCGATTCCGACGACGCGCCGTACCTTCCCGGCCCCGCCGAGGTACTTGAGGTAGTAGTGCGGGATCATCCCGCCCTGCGAGTGGCCCACGAGGTCCACCTTCGATGCCTTGGTGTCCGCCAGCACCCGGTCGACGAACTCCGCGAGCTCTTTGGTCGACTTCCTGATGTCGCCAAGGCCGTAGAGCCCTGGGAGAGCCGGCAACTCCCCGTAGTTCAGGCGGAAGATGCGATGCCCGGCCGCTCTGAGGGCAGATGCCGCCTTGCGCCAGACGGATTCCCGGTCGCCCAGGGTGCCATGCACGAGGACGACCGGGTACGGACGCTCCGGGGTCGGGGCCAGGCCCCAGTCGTCCACGGCCGCGTCGGTGTCGAGCGCGGCGCCGATGCGGTGTCCCATGGACTGGGTGTTGCCGGCCAGTCGCTCGGGGGTCCGGAGCAGTTCGGTCGCGGCGCTGTCGGAGTTCACGCCGGGGATACGGGGCAGGGACATGGGGCCTCCTTGGGGTTCCTGCTTCTGGTTCGGGTTCGTGCCTTTGGTTTGGGTTCGAGATACGGCAGGCCCGGCCGGGGAGATCCCCGGCCGGGCGCGTCCGTCCTGACTTTCCGGTGGGTTCAGCCGTCGAGCGTCCCGGGCAGCGTGTGGAAGGCCCGGTCGTGCCAGAGCAGCGGTTGTCCGCCGTTCACCTCTACCGCCATCACCCGTCCGACGACGGCGTGGTGATCGCCGTACGGGCGTACGTCCTCGACCAGGCACACCGACCAGGCGAGCGCGTCGACGAGCACCGGCAGACCGAGTACATGGCGTACGCGGCTGCCCTCGAAACGCCTCGCGGGCGGCACGGCGGAGTCGGCGAAGAGTTCGGCGACGGATTTCTGATGTGCCGTCAAGAGACTGACTGCGAAGGCACCTTGCTCGCGCAAGGCGGTGAGGGTGCGGGAACTCCCGCGCAGACAGGCGAGGACCAGCGGTGGTCGCGCCGACAGGGACGTCAGGGCGGAGACCGTCATCCCGGTCGGTAGGCCCGCGCCGTCCAGCGCCGTGACGACCGTGACACCGGCCGTGAGTTTCGAGTAGAGACCGAGACAGCGGACCGTGTCGGGGCCGGGTTCGTCCCGCAGGGTGTCCCATCCCGCCCCCGAGGGGCTGTCGGGAGGGGGCTGTCGGGGCTGCCGGGGCTGCCGGGACACGAGGACGAGGTCAGCCATGCGCGGGCGCCGCGGCGTCGGCGAGTTGGGCGGGGGCGGGCGTGACCCTCCCGAGCAGCCCGCGCAGGATCCGCTCGATGTTGCTGCGCAGGGTCGAATCGGCGACCGGGTCGAGGAGTTCCGCCAGCGTCGGGATGCCCAGGTCGAAGACGGCGTCGAAGGTCACGGCCGTACCGTCCCCGTCCGCACCGGACGCGCACCGCCACGTACCCTCGAACAGCTCGAAATCGCCGGTGATTTGGGTGAACTCGATGGTCCGCGTGGTCGGGATGAACGCGTCGCGTTCCGACCAGCGCATCAGACCGTTGCGGAAGCGGACGGTCCAGTCCGACACCACCGAGCCGTCGTCCTCGGGTGGATGGACCACGACTTCGCGGACGGTCTCGGTGACTTCGGGGTACCGGCGAAAATCCCGGATCCGCTGGTACGCGGTCTCGGGGTCGACGTCGTGGGCGGTGAGCCGTACGGTCACGTGTCGCATGGGGAGTTACCTCTCCGCGGTTTTGGTGGGAACGGTTTTGGCGGGAACGGTCAGCCGACGCGCGTCGCCACGACGCGCAGGGACTCGGCGAGGGCGGCGAGGAACAGCCGTACCTCGTCCTCGCGGGCGATCGCGGGCGGTGTCAGCCGCAGCACGCGGGTGGCGTTGAGGGAGTGGTTCACGAGAACGCCGCGCCCGACCAGCTCGAGGATCAGCTCGCCGACGGCCTGCTCCTCGGCGAACTCCAGGCCGATCAGCAGGCCTCGCCCGCGTACGTCGTGCACCAGGCCGCCGGTGTACGGGGCGCAGGTGGCCCGGACGCCCGCGAGCAGCTGGTCGCCCAGGGCCTTGGCGCGGCCGATGACGTCCTCCCGGTCCAGGGCCTCGACCGTGGCGAGCGCGGCGGCGCAGGCGATCGGGGAGGCCGCGAAGGTGGAGGTGTGCAGGTAGGGGTCGCGGGAGAACGGTCCGTAGGCCGCCGTGGTCGCCACCATCGCCGCGACGGGGACCACACCGCCGCTGAGGCCCTTTCCGACGAGCAGCACATCGGCGTCATGGACACCTTCGTCGTCCATGCCCCACCAGGCGCCGAGCCGCCCGAGGCCCGTCTGGATCTCGTCGACGATCAGGAAGGCCCCGTACGTCCGGCACAGCCGGCTCACCTCCGCCAGATATCCCGGCGGTGGAATGCGTACGCCTCCCTCGCCCTGTACCGGCTCGACGATCACGCAGGCCCGGCGGCCGAGTTCGGTGAGCGTGGCCGCCAGCGCGGCCGTGTCCCCGTACGGAACCGCCGTGCTGTCCGGCAGCAGAGGCTGAAAGGGTTGCTGGTACTTCGGGTTGGCGGTGGCGCTCAGTGCGCCCAGCGTCTTGCCGTGGTAGCCGCCGGTGGTGCTGACGAGCGCGGTGTGGCCGTGCGCCCGGGCCAGTTTCAGACCGGCCTCGGTTGCCTCCGCCCCGGAGTTGACGAAGTGGACGTGGTCCAGGCCGGCCGGGGTGCGCGCGGCCAGGGCCTCGGCGGCGCGGGCGGCGACCGGCTCGAGGAAGACCCGTCCGGCCAGCGGATGGGTGTCCACCTGGCGGTGCACGGCCGCCGTCACGTGGGGGTGTCGGTGCCCCAGGATGAAGACGCCGTAACCGCCGAAGTCGAGGTAGCGGCGTCCGTCCTCGGTGTACACCCACGCGCCCTCGGACGCCGTCTCCAGCATGCCGCCGAGCACCGTACCGAGAACGGCACGCCCGGAGGACAGGTGCGCGCGGTAGAGGCGGGCGATGTGTGCGCGGTCCGTGGCGGGGTCGGTGACCGGTGCCACGGAGGGGGCCGCCGCGGTCACGAGGCCAGCTCCTGGGTCTGCGCGGCCGGTGTCGCCTGCGCGGCTTGCGGGGACTGCGCCCGGTGACGGGTCCGCATGCCGCCGCGTCCGGTGGACCAGGCGGCGAGGTTGCGGACCAGCGCCTGCCGAAGGTCGCCCTTCGAGAGGGCCGAGCCGCAGTGGGGCGAGCCCAGGGACGATTCGAAGGGCAGCGCCCGCTGGAAGACCAGGAGCAGTTCCGCGTAGGTGTGGAAGCGGCGGCGCAGCGACTCGGGGAAGGTGGGGCCCTCGATCAGCGGCAGCAGCAGCCGGTGCACGGACTCCAGCGGGATGAGCCGGGGAGGGTGTGGCCGGGGTCCGTACTGGTCGGCGAACTCCAGGCAGGTGTCGACCACTTCGCGCTGCAACAGAGCCTCCGCGCCGGCCGTCAGCCAGTACTCGCCGTCCGTGACGCGGGCACGGAGCAGGTCGCCCACGGCACGCGCGACGACGTCCTGGGGCACCATGTCGATCCGCGCGTCCGGCGCTCCCGGAAGCACCGGCACCTGCCCCTTCACGATGGCGCCCAGTGCCCGTGTCAGCCCCTGCATCCCGGCGATCCGACCGGTGACGGAGTCGCCCATCACCACCGACGGACGCAGGATCACACCCGGCACCGGGGCGTCGCGCACCACCTGCTCGGCCGCGGTCTTGGAGGCGAGATAGGCGGCGGCACCGGGGAAGCGCTCCTGCTCCTCCGACGCCAGCGGATTGGCGACGAAGGCCGTGCTCATGTGGAAGAACGACGCGTCGGCGCGGGCGGCGAGGTCGAGCATCGCGACGGTGCCGTCGAGGTTGGCGCGCCGGATCGAGTCGGGCTCGGCCTTCCAGTTGGTGGCGGCGGCGCAGTGCACGACCAGGTCCACGTCGGTGGTGAGCTGTGCGAAGTCCGCCCGGGTCAGACCGAGTCCGGGCTCCAGCAGATCGGCGCATACCTCACGGACCCGGCGGTCGTTCACCGGGGTGCGATGGCGCAGGCAGACAATTCCGAAGTCTCGCGCCAGCTCTTCGATCAGGGCTCTGCCGAGCACTCCGGCGCCGCCGGTGAGCAGCACCGTGGGGCGTTTCGCGGAGGGCGGCGGGCTGGTCGGAGCACTGGGCCGGGGCCGGGACAGAGGCATGGCGATGTTCCCCTCGGTCGAGTGAGCACAGGGCGCTGGTCAGGCGGTGGCTCGTGTCAGGCGGCGGACGGTCGAACGGGCGGGCGGCGGGCGGGGGCTGGAGGTGAGCCGGGTGGCTTACGGCCGTCGGACGGTCGCGGTGGGTCAGTCGGTGGTGGATGGGGCGGCGGTGGGTTGGACTGGCGGTGGTGAGCCGGACGGGTGTCGCGCGGCGGTCCGGCGGTGGTCGGTGCGGCGGCGGTCGGACCGGGCCGGATCGGATCGGATCGGGGCACGGCGGATCTGGCGGTCGCATGGTTGCGGTCGGATCCGGGCAGGTCGCGCTGACGCCGCCGACCAGGCCGCGGATCAGACGCAGGCCAGGTCGTAGGCCCGTGTCGGCGCGGGCGCATCGGTGAGGGCCGGGGGTGAGGAGGGTTCGCTTGGGCCGGTCGAGGGCAGGGCGGTGCCGTCCGAGCGGGGTCGGGTCAGGCGATGGTCAGCGGCTCGTCGGCGAGGTACGCGGACAGCGGGCCGGTCATCCGCGACCGCGACGGCGGGTGCAGGGCGAGACCGTTGGTACAGGCGGCGAGGTAGCCGACCTCGTCCGACGTCATGAAGTTGAGCCCGCCGAGCAGTTCGACGGCCCGCGGGACGATCCGCGCGAGGGCGTCCTGCGCGGTGTAGCGCGCGTAGAGCGAGTCGGCGAGAGCGGACTCGGCGGGCACCTCCACGTCCACCCGGCGGGCAAGGCCCTCGACCGCCGCGGTCGCGCCCTCGACCTCCACCAGCAACCGGACCCGCTCGGCGTCCGGCACCCGGTCGTTGAGCAGGACCCGCTCCACCAGGGCGCTGGCCGCCCCGAGATAGCTGCCGGTCATCAGCAGCTCGAACCAGACCAGCCCCGCGGTCTGCACCGCGTCGAGGCGGGCCCCGGCCGGCGAGGCCGTCCGTACCAGCAGTTCCTTCGGCACCAGTACGTTGTCCAGGGTGACCTGGTCGCTCTCGGCGCCCGCGAGGAACGTACTCGACCAGAAACCGCTGACGCTCAGCCCCTCGCTCTCCGCCGGGACCAGGGCCACGGCCAGCTCCTGGCCCTCCCCCTCCTCGCACGGCACCATCACGCTGGCGGTGAGCAGATCCATGGAACGGGCGAGGCTGCAGGGTCGTTTCACGCCGGTGATCCGCACGCCCTCGGCGGTCACCGTGGCGGACATCGACGGCGACAGAATGCCGGTGCCGCTGCGCCCTTCGGCGAAGCCGGACGCCATCAGACGGTTCTCGGCCGCGACGCCCTGCACGAGCATCCACTCCAGTCCCTCGCCGGAGTCGCTCAGTCCGACCAGCGTGGCCATCGAGAAGTGGTGCATGGTCGTCGCCACCGCGAGCGAGGGTGAACGACTGCCCAGTGCACGCTGCACCCGCAGGGCTTCCAATGCCGTGGCGCCCCTGCCCTGGAAGGCCGTCGGGGCCAGCAGACCGGGTCCTCCTGCCTCCCGGAAGAGCCGGATGCCGGGGCTCTTGGGCCCTTCCAGCGTCATCAGCGGTACGGCCCTCAGACTTTCGTCGAGGCCGGGCAGCAGTTTGGCGAGGGCCGCGCGCTCACGCTCCAGGAATCTCATGTCGTCCCCAGCTCCTTGATCCTCAGGTGTCGCCGGCAGCGTCGTTTCTGTTTACGCGTGAAACGGCGGAACCCCTCGGGGCAAAGCGAGGATGGGGCGTCGTTGGCGGATACGAGGAGTTGGGACGCTCACCCCGGTGGAGTACCGCGGCTGGGCCTGGCCTGCGTGCGTTCCATCCAGCGGGCCGGTTCGGCCTCGTGCGAACCGGTGCTCGTCGCCCGCGCGACGGCGGCGCCCGCCGCGGCGTCGGCATCTCCGGCGCGGTCCAGCAGCCGCAGCGGCCAGGCAGGTGTGGACGGTTTCCCGCCGTCGAACGGGTGCCAGTCCCAAGGCCCGTCGAACCGCCAGGCGCACCCCGCGGCCAGTCTCACGCCCACGCGGTGATCCACTCCCACAACCTGCCTCAGCTGACCGAAGTCCCTCAGACCCGCGGGGACTTGAAGGCGACCCCGCCGTACAGCGGAACGGGTTCGTCCCCGATCTCGTCCTCGTTCACCGCGAGCTCGGGATGCCATTTCGCCACCGACACCACTCCCGGGTCTACCGGGTCGAGCCCCTTGAAGAAGCGGCTCACCTCGGTGTGCGAGCGGGCCACGAGGGTGACGCCGCCCGCCGCGTACGTCGCGACGCCGCGCGCGACCATCACGGGGTTGTAGTCGCCGGTCAGCGCGGACAGGACCAGGCAACTGCCCGGCGCCAGCGCGTCGACCAGGGTGTCCACCAGGTCGTAGGCGCCGTCCTCCTCGGCGATGAAGTGCATCAGGGCGATGAGCGACAGCGCGACGGGCCGGTCGAAGTCGATGACGCGTGCGGCCTGTTCGAGTATCTTCCCCGGTTCGCGCGCGTCGGCCTGGAGGTACTCCGTCACGCCTTCCGGGGTGCCACGGAGCAGGGCCTCGGCGTGGGCGAGGACAATCGGGTCGTTGTCGACATAGACGACCCGCGCGTCCGGCACGGTGGCCTGGGCGATCTGGTGGAGGTTCGGTTCCGTGGGAATGCCCGTGCCGATGTCGAGGAACTGGCGGATTTCCGTCTCCCGGACCAGCCAGCGCGTGGCGCGCTGCATGAACCAGCGATTGCTGCGGGCCGAACGCGGGGCCGTCGGGTCCTGGGACATGATGCGTCGCCCGAGTTCTTCGTCGACCGGGTAGTTGTCCTTGCCGCCGAGGAACCAGTCGTACATCCGTGCCGGGTGCGGCCTGCTGGTGTCGATCCGCTGGGCGGACGGCCCGGTCGCGGTCATGCGCAACTCCTCTTACTCGTAGTGATGTTCGAGAAGTCTGCCATGGCTGTTGGACCTGGCGGAGGCGTTCCTGGCTGTCCGGCTCTTCCCCCGGGCAGGGGTCACCTGGCGAGATGGTCCTTACGTCGAGAGTTGCGTGGGCTTAGCATCGGTTCCCGCATGAATACGATGACGCTCTGGCACCTGTCCATCTGGGAATTCGCCGCCCTCGCCGCCGCGGCCCTGCTCGTCGGTTTCTCGAAGACCGCCGTGAGCGGGGCCAACACGGTCAGTCTGGCGATCTTCGCCGCCGTTCTGCCTGCCCGCGCCTCCACCGGCGTGCTGCTTCCCGTCCTCATCGTCGGGGACGTGCTCGCGGTGCTCACCTACCGGCGCCACGCCCACTGGCCCACGCTGTGGCGGCTGTTCCCGGCGGTCGCCGCGGGTGTCGTCCTCGGCACGCTGTTCCTGATGTGGGCCGACGACGGGACCGTACGGACCTCGATCGGTGCGATCCTGCTGCTGATGGCGGCCGTCACGCTGTGGCGCCGCCGGGTCGCCGCGAAAGAGGCGAAAGAGGCGGAAGAGGCGGAAGAGGCGGAAGACAAACCCGACTCGGTGACCACGCGCGCGGGCCGGGTCAAGGCCCGCTCGTACGGCGTCCTCGGCGGCTTCACCACGATGGTCGCCAACGCGGGCGGTCCGGTGATGTCGATGTATCTCCTGTCGGCGGGCTTCAGGAAGCTGGGCTTCCTCGGCACCTCGGCGTTCTTCTTCCTGATCGTCAACGTGTCCAAGGTGCCCTTCAGCGTGGGCCTGGGCCTGATCGACGGGCACTCGCTGCTCCTTGACGCGGCGCTCGCGGTCTTCGTCGTGCCGGGGGCGTTCCTCGGCAAATGGGCTGTGAACCGAATCAACCAGCTGCTCTTCGAGAGGTTGGTGATCGGGGCGACGGTGCTGGGCGGGGTGCAGCTGTTGCTGCGCTGACCACCTCGTAGGCTCGACGCCATGTCCCCCCATGTCCTGGTCCTCGGCGGCACCACTGAAGCACGTGAGCTCGCCGCCGAGCTGGCCGCCCGTCCCGGTGTGCGGGTGACCACGTCCCTCGCGGGGCGCGTGTCCCGGCCGGGGGCGCTCGAAGGGGACGTACGCATCGGCGGGTTCGGCGGGGCGGAAGGGCTGGCGCGGTGGCTGCGCGAGCACCGCGTGGACGCTGTGGTCGACGCCACCCACCCCTTCGCCTCGGGCATCACGGCGCACGCGGCGCGGGCGGCGGAGGCCACCGACGTCCCGGCCGTCGTGCTGCGCCGACCGGGGTGGCGCCCCGGCCCCGGCGACCGATGGCACCCGGCGTCGTCCCTCATCGAAGCCGCCGCACTCCTCGCGCCGCTGGGCCGCCGGGTCTTCCTCACCACGGGCCGCCTGGGCCTGGCGGCCTTCGCGGACCTTCCCGAACTCCACTTCCTTCTGCGCTCGGTGGAGCCTCCCGAGCCACCGCTGCCGTCCAACGTCGAAGTGTTGATCGCCCGCGGCCCGTTCACCCTGGACGACGAGAAGAACCTGCTGCGCGAGCACCGCATCGACGTCCTGGTGACGAAGGACAGCGGGGGAGAGTCGACGGCGGCCAAGCTCACTGCCGCACGCGACCTCGGCCTGCCCGTGGTCGTCGTACGCCGCCCACCGCTTCCGGTGGGCGTGACCGCGGTGCCGGACGTGGCGTCGGCGCTGGCCCTGCTGGAGCTCACTCCGCGGTGACGGAGAGGGCAGGCCGGGCTGGACGCCAGTTCCCGGTTTCGGGTGGGCAGCCCGCTGGTCACATCCTCGACCAGGAGTTGCTCGGCGATGCTGTCGACGGCGGCGCGCAGTTCCTCGCCGGAGGGGGGCCGATGTCCTGCTCGACGAGCTCGGCGAGCCAACTGCCCCAGGCCTTGCCGATGGCCTGAGCCTCGCGCTCGCCGCGCCCGTCACCACCCACGACACGTGCGCCGCGCCGCGCCGCCCAGGTCCGACACGATCGTCGGCAGGGCGGTGCCCACGATCGTCGGGTTCAGGGCCGCGGGGAGCGTGCCCAGCATGATGGTCACGAAGACGATGTTGCGGCGCCTGCTGTCCAGCACCGGAGGCGCGGGCGCCTGGGCCGCGGGCGGCGCGGTGTCGGTGGCCGTCACACTCGACACCTTCGCACCGGAGGCCACCCAGTGCGTACGGGGCGGCCCGCCGGGCGTACCGCCGCGGGACCCTGCCCGCCCGGCTACGAGACCTCGCCGACCTGCGCTATCCCCGCGGATGCCTGCGCAGCAGATACGTGTCCATGATCCAGCCCTTGCGCTCCCGCGCCTCGGCCCGCAGCCGCTCGATACGCGGGGCCGCCTCCGCGATGGGCCCGGAGGCGAGGATCTCGTCGGGCGTGCCTATGTACGCGCCCCAGTAGATGTCGATGTCCTCGGCGGCGTACTGCCGGAAGGTCTGCTGGGCGTCGAGCATCACGACCACGTCGTCGACCCCCTCGGGGAAGCCCTCCGCGAGGCGGCGGCCGGTGGTGATCTGGACCGGTCGGGCGACCCGGTTCAGCCCTGTGCGGTGCCGGGCGACGAGCGCGGAGACACTGCTGATGCCGGGCACGACGTCATAGGTGAACGCCACCGCGCCCCGGTCCAGGATCTCCTCCAGGATCCCAAGCGTGCTGTCGTACAGCGCGGGATCGCCCCACA
Source organism: Streptomyces sp. NPDC048275 (assembly GCF_040652275.1). Classification (NCBI taxonomy): domain Bacteria; kingdom Bacillati; phylum Actinomycetota; class Actinomycetes; order Kitasatosporales; family Streptomycetaceae; genus Streptomyces; species Streptomyces sp. NPDC048275. Next base: position 67,871 of record NZ_JBEZLR010000041.1, on the reverse strand, counting down.
CCAGGAACGCGCCGCTCTCCTCCTCGCCCAGCTCCTCGGCGATGAGTCGCTGGTAGATGTCGGCGCGGGCACTGCGCCAGTCCCCGACGGCGGGGGAGTAGGCGGCGCCCCCGGCGGACCGGTCGCGGTCCGGGTCGCGCGCCTCGACCAGGCGGTACCCCCCGTCCGGTATGTGTGCGTCGAGGATGTCACGGCGCAGCTGGACGAGGTCCGACTTCACCTCGCCCTTGTCCAGGATGAAGAACACGTCCGTGCTCCGCAGTGCCCTGACCGCCTGCAAGGTGAGCTGGTCGGGGTCGCCCGCGCCGATACCGATGACATGAATCTTTCGCACACCCCGAGTCTGCCGCACGCCACTGACAACGGAGGCACCGCACCCGGATCGGGTCTCCGGGACGCCTGCTCAGCCCGGGCGTCCCCGCAGCCGAGGTGCCCACGCCACCGCGCTGACGGCGCCACCGTCACGCTCCACGACGGTCGCCAACTCCCGTGCCCAGACGGCCAGGTCAGCGAGATCCAACCCGTGCGGACGGGCCTGGCCGCCGGACCCGGCCGCCCACTCCTCGGCGGCCCCGGCCCCGCGTCGCAGCAGCCGAGCGCCGCCCGTCGTGTTGCCCCGGGCCGCATGCGTGAGCCCCACGGCGAGCTGGGCCAGCCCCCGCCAGAGCGCGCGCTCGCTCTCGGGACCCGACTTCCAGGCGTCCTCGAAGACCTCGTGCGCGTGGAACGGCTTCCCCGCGTCCAGCAGCGCCTGCGCCTCGGCGACCGTCTCGTCGGGGCTGCGTACGACGCCCTCCGGCTGCCGCTCCACACCGTCCGCGCCGTACGGCAGCGGCCGCCCCAGCCCGTCCCGCGGCCGGGCGTTGCGCGCCCGCCCCTCCGTGTCCCGATCCCGCTCGCTGTCCCGCCGACCTCCGGATGTTCCGCTCATGCCTCGATTGTCGCGCGCCCAGCGCCCGCTCGGAGCAGCCCCCGACGTGGGGTAAAGTTCTGTTCGCACGATCACGCGGGACACCGCGGGTGAAACGCATCGGGACGTGGCGCAGCTTGGTAGCGCACTTGACTGGGGGTCAAGGGGTCGCAGGTTCAAATCCTGTCGTCCCGACTTTACGAAGTCGCAGGTCAGGGGCCGTTTCAGAGGGGATCTGGAGCGGTCTTTTGATCATTTCTGGGGACCCGTTGGGGACCAGTTCGCTTGAACACGGCCCAAGCGCACCTTGACTCGGTCAAGGTGCGCCATGCAGCCCGTTCGCCTGCCGGCTTTGCGCTTTCTGTATCGGTTCGGGCTACGGGAGTTGCCAGGTGGGGGTGGAGCACGTGCTCGACCTCGGCCCGGTGGTCGACCAGCCACGAGAGGTAGAACAAGCCCTGGTTGACGACGTCGGCATCAACAGCCCGCTTGTACGCGACGATGACCGGCGACCCGTTCTCGTCCAGCCCGAGCGAGTCGATCCGACCAAACGGCAGCGTGGGCTCCACGACGGCCAGGAACAGGCCGATCGCGTCCACGATCACGTGGCGCTCACGGCCCGCCACCTGCGGCGCCGTGTCGTTGATGGCCGCCGCCAATGCCACCGGTTCGCCCCCCAAGGTGCCCCCTGAGGCTCGATCGCCCTGGTCTTCGCGACCGGCCCGACCGGGTGCTGCCGGCCCTGACGGCGGCGACGAGCCTGCTGAAGGAGCAGGGCCCGGGCGAGGCCGACAACGTCCGCGGCATCCTCCTGGTCGCTGTCGAAGCGGCGGCCCGGGTCGGCAGGTTCGGACCCGGTCCCGTCGTGGCGGAGATGCCCCGCAAGAACACCGGCGCCCTCGATGCCGTTCAACGGGACACGGGAGCCGGAACTCTTCCCACTAGTCCCAAGCCGCTCAAGGTTGCTTCTCGACGTCCTTCACCGAGCTCGGCCCCATCTGCTTGGCGCTGGCGTACTCCGGCATCGTCATGGGCTTGTCGAACAGGAAGAACGACTGGTTCGTGCCGACCGTGAACTCCATGTACGCGCCCGTCGTGGCGTCGAAACCGTAGTAGGCGTTACAGGTGGAACCCGACGTGTACGTGCCGTCCATGCCGGGCTGCGCGAGGACCGCGATGCCGCTGTCGGAGTGCTCCACCTTCTCCGTCGGAGTGAGCATCTTGCAGCGCGGCACCGGCAGGCCCTTCATGATGAAGTACCCGTACTCGCCCTTGGCGTTCTGGATGTAGACGTAAGAGAGTTTGCCCCGCTTCCCCCACGTCTTGACCCACTGGTTGATCGCTTCGCGGGTCGGCGAGTACTCCATGCGGCCCGCCGGCTGCTGGGCCACGAGGTGGTCGTAGTTGTTCTGCTTGGCCTTGTTCTCCTTGTCCTGGCTGGAGTCGCTGGTGCAGGACGTCAGGGCGAGGCCCACGACGAGCGCGACGACGGTGGCCAGGGCCATGCGTGCGAACTTCTTCATGCGGTGCTGCCCTCTTCCCGGGGTGAGATGGGGATCAGTTGGTGCACGTCGTGCGCTTGGCGGTGGCGTCCAGCCGGTACGGCAGATCCTTGTCATGGAAGGGCGCGCGGTGTTCCTGGGCGGCCTTCGAGTTGTAGTCGTTGACCGACTCGATCCGCGTGGCCTTCAACGCGGTGATCGACTGGTCGATCTGCGTCGTGCGAGTCTCCGAAGCGGTCTTCCGCTCGTCCTGAAGCGCCTGGATCGTCCCTTCGGCGTTCTGCACGGCCTCGCACAGATCGAAGAACTCCTCGTACGTGGTCTGACGGAACTCGCCCGAGGCGACGGTGTTCTCGCGCTCGTCCACCTCGCCGCGGAACGGGGCGGTGATCCAGAGTGCGCTGCCGAAGGCGAACACCCCGATCGTGTACAACACCGCCAGGCCGATGACCCCGACGACGGACCAAGCCGCTAACCCTGCCCCTTCGCGTACCTGTCCCGTGACCGTCCCCCTTCACCGGTGGTCCCGCGGTGTGGAACCACGTGTGAAGGAGGACATGGCGCCCGGTGAAACGGTTCCGCCGACATGAGTGTCAGGAAGGGGGTACCGGTGCGGTCGAGCCACTGCCGGCACACGGTCCCGTGGACGCGCGCTGCCCGAGAACACTGGGGACACCGCTCCTACCTGGCGGAGTTCGCGACCTCTGGTTCGGCGGGCCGTTGTATTCGTCGTGCGAGATGATGTGCGCCCCGGTGCCTGGTCGGCACGGGACTTTCGCTCGCAAAGAGCCCTGGTTCACGTCTTCTTGCCGATGTCGTCGGAGCGCGACACGAAGCGGGCGGCTCCCCCGGTCACACGGAACAGAAACCCACCGCCGTCGTCGTTGCTCTGGAAGAACTGCGAACTGGCCTCGAAGCTCATGCGGCGGGTGATGCCCTGCCATGGGCGGCGCAGGAGTGCTGAGCGCAGGGTGGTCCGGCCGTCGTCGCCGATGGCGGCGAGGCCCTGGGCGGCGAACCCTACGGCGTCGTACGCCTCGGCCGCCCAGGGGCCGGGCGCGTGTCCGTGACGTGCGCGGAACGCGGCGGCGAACACTTTGGTACGGGGGTCGGCACTCGCGTCCGTGTAGCTCGTGCCGATCCACCAGCCCTCGCCGACGGCGAGGAAGGGGGCGGCGAGGACGTGCTCGCCGACGAGCCGGGCACCCTGGTGGCCCGCGGTGCGCAACGCGCGGGCAAGGGCTGCGGCCCGGCTGGGGTTCGCCCCGCCGAAGAGAACAGCGTCGTGGGGGCGGGCGGCGATGCGGCGCGCGGCCCCGGTGAAGTCCTCGTCGGCCGCGACCTCCTCCACCGCTGTTTTGCTGTCGAGCTTGTCGGGGGCGAAGTGGACCACGGCCACGCTCTCCACCTCGGTGGCCCAGTCGTGGACGATGACCGTGCGGGCCGGTTTGACGACCCGGTTGAGATAGCGCAGTACCGCGTGCGGGCCGAGGGTCTGTGTGGAGCGGAGCAGGAGCGGGGTGGTCGTGTTGACGGTGTTGAGAACCTCGGAGTCGGCGCGGGTGACCAGCACGGTCAGCCGGGCGTCCGTACACGAGGGCAGGGCCGCGAGCACGGTCGCGTTCCCGCCCGCGGCGATCACCACGGACACGTCCGGGTCGGCGGCCAGCCGGGCGGCGGCCTCGGCGGAGCCCTTCGCGGTGCCGTGGTCGTCCGTGGTGCGCAGCACGAGGTCCACGGTGCGCCGGGTGTCCTGGTTGTGCTGCTCCACGGCGAGACGGGCGCCGCGCTCCTGGGCCGTGAAGAACTGGCCGTCCGGGCTGCCGAGCAGGGCGACCACGTGGCGGTGCCGCCGGACGGAACCGGCGTTCGCGGACGCGTTGTTGCGGCCCCATTGCCACCACGCTCCCGCCCCGGCCGCCGCGGTGACACCGGCCGCGGCTCCCGCGACGAGCAGGCGCCGCCGGGTGGGCGAGGGCCGTGTGTCATGCAGGTCCACGGGTGAGGGCCCGGCGAGCATGGTGGGTTCGGGCACGGGCAGGTCGAGGACGCGTGCGGCACGGGTGGCGACCAGGGCGGGCAGCCGCTCGGGCAGCCACCCGTCCGCGGCGAACTCGCCGAAGGTGTCATGGAGTTCGCGTGCGCTCGGGCGCTGATCCGGTACCTTCGCCAGACATCGCCGTACGATCGGGTCGAGGCCCTCCGGTACGCCGTCCAGGTCCGGTTCCTCGTGCACGGTCCGGTACAGCACGGCCGCGGCGCCGCCGGTGCCGAACGGGGGGCGGCCGGTGACCGTGTGGGCGAGAACGCAGCCGAGCGAGAAGACGTCGCTGGGCGGACCCACGGTGTGCCCGCGAGCCTGCTCGGGCGAGAGGTAGCCGGGGGAACCCACGACGGAGCCGTCCGCGGTGAGCGCGGTCGCGCCGACGGCCCGCGCGATCCCGAAGTCGATCAGGCGCGGCCCGTCCACGGCCAGCAGCACGTTCGCCGGCTTGACATCCCGGTGGACAAGACCGGCCGCGTGCACCCCGTCCAGCGCCTCGGCCAGCGCGGTGCCCAGGCCGCGCAACTGCGCCTCGGGCCAGGGCCCGTACAGCGCGACGGCCTCGGCCAGGGACGGGCCGGGCACATAGGCCGTGGCCAGCCACGGGGAGCGGGCCTCGGCGTCGGCCGCGACGACCGGCACGGTCCACCGGCTCGTGAGGCGCGAGGCGAGTTCGGCCTCGCGGCGGAAGCGGGCGCGGAAGCCGTGGTCGTCGGCGTACTCGGCGCGGATCACCTTCAGCGCACACCACGCGCCGTGCGGCGAGCGCGCCAGGTAGACGACGCCCATGCCGCCCGCGCCGAGCCGTCCCGCCAGCCGGTGGCCGCCGATCAGGGACGGATCGGAGGGCAGCAGCCGTTCCACCACGCCGACCGCCCTCCGTTCCCCGGTACCTCAGCTCCCGTTCTTCGTCACGGGAGTCAACTCGCCCAATGCTCCCAGCTGTTGGAACCGTCCGTCACGGACCACGTGGACGAAGGTCTCGGTCCCCCAGCCGTCCCCGGTGCTCTCGTAGGCGTGGTAGTCGCCGAAGGCGTATGTCCTGGAGATGCCGACGTACTTCGCCTTCGCCAGCCGCTCGGCGAGCTTGGCCCGCACGGGCCGTCGGCGCGCTCCGGCCGGGACCGTGCGGGCGAACTCGGCGAGCAGCATCCGTACCGTGTCGTACGCCTCGGTGGCGTACGGCTCCGGTGCGGCGTCGTACCGCTTCCGCCATGCCGAGGTGAAGTCCTTGGCCCGCTTCGTCGTCAGTACGGAGGGGTCCACGGCCGCCGTGACCACGTACCAGCCCTCGCCCGCGGCACCCGCCCGGCTCGGGAAGTCCGAGTCGTACAGCTGGTGCTGCATCCAGCGCGGTCCGGTGAAGCCGGCCGCGGCCAGGTCCTGGGCCGCGCGGACGGTGGCGTCCAAGGGGCCCAGGTAGGCGATGGCGTCGACATCGGCGGCGAGGAGTTCCCGGACCGCCTTCGGGCCGTCGTCCGTCCCCTCCGCGACGACGGCCGGTACGACCCGCGCGCCGAGGTTGTCGCGCCAGGCGGAGACCAGCGCGCTGCCCTGGTCCTGGATGCTCGTGCCTCCGGCCCGGTCGATCACGACGCCGAGCGGCACGACCTGGTTGGTCTGCACCGCGTCGAGCGCGATCCAGAGGCCGACCGCGATATGGGGCGCGCCGGTCTGGAACGAGGTCTTGGGCGAGGTCACGAAATAGTCCTGCTGGCCGGTGGTGCTGGACACATGGGTCAGCCCCGCCTCGCCGTAGACGGCCGCCACCGCGCGCATCGGTATCTCGCCGACCGGTCCCAGTACGGCGACGACGTTCCGGTCGGTGGTGAAGGCCTGGGCCACCTCCCGGGCTGTGCTCACGTCGCCTCGGTCTGCGAGGACCTTCACCTTCAGGTCGTAGGTGCGTCTCGGCGTGGCGTTGTGCTCGGCGACGGCGAGGCGGGCAGCGCGTTCGGAGGCCCGGCTGACGGCGGCGTCGGCCGTGGCGGTGGATGTGTGCACGCCGAGGACGTACACGGGACGCCCTGCGCTCCCGGACGGTTCCTCGGGGTCGTCCTCCGACGCCCAGACCGCCGCTCCGGTCCCGTCGGCCGCGAGCAGCAGCGCGCCGCCGGCGAGCAGCAGACGGCGTCGGCCAGGGTGCCTGACGGGAGTGTCCGACACGACCTGTTCATCCGGTTCGTCCACGACCGTGGGCTCGATGCCGGGCAGGGCGAGGCTCTCGGCGGCACTCGTGGCGACCATCCGGGCGACGGGATCGGGAAGCCAGTCGCCGGAGGCGTCCGGAGCGTCCTCGGCCAGCAGCCGCCGTATCTCGTCGGCCGTGGGCCGCGCGTCGGGGTCCTTGGCCAGGCAGCGCTCCACCGGGGTCCGCAACTCGCCCTCCACACCGCCGAGTTCCGGCTCGTCGTGGACGGTGCGGTACAGCAGGGCGTCCGGCGTCCCGGTGCCGAAAGGCGGGGTGCCGTTCGATGTGTACGCCAGCAGACAGCCCAGCGCGAAGACATCGCTCGCGGGCGAGGCCGCCCGCCCCTCGGCCTGCTCCGGCGCGAGGAATCCGGGCGTGCCGACCACGACGCCGGACGCGGTCAGCGCCGTGTCGCCCACGGCGCGCGCGATGCCGAAGTCGATCAGGCGTGGCCCTTCCAGAGCGAGCAGCACGTTGCCCGGCTTGACGTCCCGGTGGACAAGACCGGCCGCGTGTACGGCGTCCAGCGCCTCGGCCAGCAGCCCGCCGAGGACACTCGCGGCACGCGACGGCAGCGGGCCGTGCGCGGCGACCGCCTCGGCGATGGAAGGCCCGGGGACGAACGCCGTGGCCAGCCACGGCTCGCGCGCCTCGGCATCGGCGTCGAGGACCGGCGCCACCCATGGGCTGTCCACCCGCCGCGCCAGCTCCACCTCCCGTGCGAACCGGGCACGGAACTCGTCGTCACCGGCGCTCTCGCCCCGGATCACCTTGATCGCCGCGAGCGCCCCCGCGTCGGTGTGCCCGAGATAGACGACGCCCATGCCGCCCGCCCCGAGCCGCCGCAACAGCCGGAACTCGGCGATACGGGATGGATCGGACGGCTGCAAGATGTCGCTCATCGCTCTGTCCCCTGGGTCTCGGCCGACTTCTCCTCGGGTGCGTCTGCCGGTTCGCCCGTGGCGCCCACGACCCCCCCGGCTGTCGATGTCGGCGGCGACCAAGCCCACTCCCCTGAGCACTTCGCCGGTGATGTCGCTGTCCTCCGCCTCGGTCCGGCCCGCGCCGTGGCGTGCCGTCGCGGCCACGGTGACCGGCCCGAGCCGGAACTTGTACCAGTCGAAGGGGTGCGCCTTGCTCTCGCCGTCGGCGACCCACTCCCCCCGCTCCGCCAGGTCGTCCTCGCTCATCGCGTTCCGCTCGTCGGTGTACGCGTCGACCCTGGAGTACAGGCCGCGCACCACGTCCGTGACGTTCAGCCGCTGCTCGGGGCAGCTCAGCGCCGACTGCAGCGAGGCCGCCATGTCGCGCCGCGCCGCCACGGCGTCCTCGTGCACGGTGACGGTCAACGAGACGTACACCGGCCCCTTGCTGCCCTTCTGCGGCAACTCGAACGCCCGTGTGAGGCTGGCCAGTTCGGTCGGTGGCAGCGCCTCGCGCCGCCACAGGCAGTCATCATCGTCGAGTACGGCCCACGTCGTTGGATCGCTCTCGAAGGGCTCGCGTTTGCGATACCCGATACCGAAGTAGTCGGGCCGCACGTCGAGTTCACGGACGAACGCGACCGCCTCGGCCCGCGTCTTCGGTGCCCGTGCCTCCGCGAGCGTGTACGGCTCGCTCGTAGTGGTCGACGACGGCGACGCCGAGGGCGAGGCACTGGGACTTCCGCTCGCCTTCCCGTCCGCCTCGGCCTCGTTGTCCGTCCCGCTCGTACACCCCGCCAACAGCGGCGCGCCCGCCGCCACAGCCAGGACCGGTCTCCGCCCGCCCATGCATCACTTTCCTTCGTCCGCGGCATCCCGCAGAGGCGGTGTGGCGCAAGTAGAGAGCACACCAACTACCCTTATAGAAACGCTCAGTTATGTGAGCGTCAGCCGCACGGCCGAGAGGGGTGGCCAGGTAGGTGACTGCGGGCTCTGGTCCACTTCTTTGGGCTCTGTCGCTGATTTGGGGGTGGTGACGATCAAGAGCAGGCGGGCATCAGCCGGGTGTGGGGGATGTGCCCACGACGCCGTCGGCACAGAGATCACGGTCACCTGTTTGGGGCTACGAGTAGCGGCGAAAGACACAAGTCCGCGAATCCTCGGGACCGTACGCCACTTTGGTACGGCGCACTAATTTGGATCGCTGCACCAAATGTGGCACCGTCGAGGTATGACGACGCGAGCACGCCGACCACAGCGGCGCAACCAGGTGCTCTCCCGGGAGCAGATCATCGACACTGCGGTCGAGATGCTCGATGCGGGCGGCGAGAGCGCGCTGACCATCCGGGCGCTGACCGAACGGCTGTCCACCGGTTCCGGGGCGATCTACTACCACGTGGGCACCCGTGACGAGCTGCTCGACACGGCGACGGAAACCGTGATCGGTGCGGCCCTGGCGACCCGGCCCGCCGGGACCGGGGCCACGCCCGGGGACGAGATCCGTGTCGTCGCGCTGGCCCTGTTCGACGCGATCGCCGCACATCAGTGGCTTGCCACGCGGCTGACCCTCCAGATCATCCGGAATCCGGTCGGCCCGGTGACGGTGGGGATCTTCGAGCGGATCGGCGGGCAGGTGGGCGCCCTGGGCGTGCCGCGAGCCTCCTGGTTCGACGCGGCCTCGACGCTCGTGCACTACATCCTCGGAGCCGTCAGCCAGAACGCCCGCATTGAGGGGGACACCTCAGGGATCGACCCCAGCGGGGATCTCGACGAGTTCTTCGACGCGGCGTCGACGGCATGGCAGGGGCTCGACCCGCAGGCTTACCCGTTCATGCACGCCATCGTCGGCCAGATGAGAGAGCACGACGACCGCGAGCAGTTCCTCACCGGCATCGCCGTCATCCTCGACGGCCTCACCCATCTGTGCTGACCCGGCCGATCTGGCCGGGTGACCCCATCGTTCGTTTCTCGAAGGGACACCTCTCATGCATGACGTGGTGATCGCGGGCGGCGGCCCGGTTGGTCTGTTCCTGGCCAGCGAGCTGGCCCTGTCCGGCTGCTCGGTTCTGGTCCTTGAGCGGGACCCGGAACTCACCTCGCCCCTGAAAGCGTTCCCGCTCGGGCTGCGGGGCCTGAACGCCGGGTCGGCCGAGACGTTCTACCGCCGCGGCCTTCTGGAAGCGATGGCGCAGGCTTCGGGAGTCAACCCGGAGAAGGTGGGCGCGGATCCGGAAGCGGTCGAGGCGCCCGACCCTCGTGAGCTGAGCCATTTCGCGGGCATGACGCTCGACGCGGCCGACATCGACACAGCCGCTTTCCCGTCCCGGCTGCCCAGCCCGGCGATGGAGGGGTTCATGACGAGCCTGGAAGCGATCGGAGCGGTGCTGTCCGAGCGGGCCACCGCGCTCGGAGCCGAGAACATCCGGAATGCTCCCGTCACGGCCGTGGCGCAGGACACCGAATCTGTCCTCGTCACGGCAGGCGGCCAGGAGTACCAGGGGCGCTGGCTGGTGGGCTGCGACGGCGGGCGCAGCACCGTTCGTCAGCTCGCCGGCATCGAATTCGTCGGCACCGAGCCACTGTTCACCGGCTACGTCGCCAAGGTCACCTTCGCCGATCCCGAGCAGCTGCCGCTCGGGTTCAACCTGACGCCGAACGGCATGTATCTGCGTACGCCCCTCGAAGGGCACCTGGGCATGATGGACTTCGACGGCGGCACCTTCGACCGCTCCCAGCCGCTGACCCGCGAGCACCTGCAGACGGTCCTGCGCCGCATCAGCGGCACCGACGTGACGCTGAACGAGGTCCATCTCGCCTCCAGCTTCACCGACCGCGCGATGCAGACGACGACGTATCGCGAGGGCCGGGTGCTGCTCGCTGGCGACGCAGCACACATCCACTCGCCCCTGGGCGGCCAGGGCCTCAACCTCGGCATCGGCGACGCCGTCAACCTCGGCTGGAAGCTCGCCGCCACCGTGCGTGGCTCCGCTCCCGAGGGTCTGCTCGACACCTACACCACCGAGCGGCACCCCGTCGGCGCCGCCGTGCTCGACTGGTCCCGCGCCCAGGTCGCGACCATGAAGCCGGGCCCCAACGCCCCCGCGCTGCGTCAACTCGTCCACGATCTGATGAGCACCACCAACGGAACGACCCACGTGTACCGAAAGACGTCGGGGCTGTTCAACCGCTACGACCTGGGCAGCGAACAGCCCCTCATCGGCCGCACCGCCCCGGACTTCCGCTTCGAGGACGGCACTCGCCTCGGCGAACTGCTGCACCAGGGGCAGGGAGTTGTGCTCGACTTCAGCACCGACCGTGCGCTGCAGGTCGCGGCCAAGGGGTGGGCAGGCCGGATCCACTACGCGGCCGGCCCGGCGCGCAACGACCTCGGGCTGGGTGCCGCGCTGATTCGGCCCGACGGCGTCGTGGCCTGGGCGAGCGAGCCCGCCCCGGATCGCGACGCGTTCGAGCAGGCGGCTGCCCAGTGGTTCGGCGCGCCGCAGAGCTAGAACGACCGGCGGCTCCCCGCCCGTTCCAGACGCGGTGCCGTTCACCCGCTGCGGATCGACCTCCCCTGCGCCGGAGCATCGGTGTCTGGAAGCGCAAGACCGCGAACGAGGCCCAGGCCCCTCTACCGCATCACGCAAGGCCGCCTGCCACCGAACTCGTCGCGCACCAACACCTCAAGCACCGCCGTAATACCCGACAGCCGAAGGGCAACGACCGTGAACAGCGCCATCAACACCCCCTCCAGCTGCGAAGGTTCTGCCCCGCACACAGTTGCATGGGTTCGCACCTGGGGCGCCTCCCCGCAGGCACCGGACAACTCCGTCAGCTGCATCGAGCCCTTCGAGAACGCGACGCTGCGGCAGATCGTCCGCATCACAGGCGGCGGACACCGCATCCGCATCCGCATCAGCAACGAGTACGGAACCGCACCGCTGACCATCGGCGCCGCCCGTGTCGCCATCACGGACACCGACGACGGAATCCAGCACGGAAGCGATCACGCGGTGACCTTCAGCGGCCAGCCGAGCGCCACCGTGCCGGCGGGCGCGCCGATCCTCAGTGACCCCATCGATCTGCGGACCGCCGCGCTGTCGCGGCTGACCATCAGCCTCTACCTGCCTGACCGAGTCGACACCGCAACCTGCCACGGGACCTTCCACACGCTCGGCTGGCTCATCCCCGGCGACGCGACCGCCTTCGTGTCGCTGCCCGCGGACGCCGCCCCCTTGCCAGCACAAGCCCTGATCACGGCCGTGGAAGTACAGCCTGAGACACCGACCGAGGCCATCGCCGTAATCGGCGACTCTCGCGTCGATGGCATGGGATCCACCCCCGGTACCGACCGACGCTGGACGGACAGGCTCGCCGAACGTCTGGCAGCCCGCGGCGGACAGGCACGCTGTGTGGTCAGCCAGGGCATCAGCGGCAACCGCATGCTCATCGACGGCATCGGCACAGCCGCCCTCGCCCGCTTCGATCGCGATATCCTCGCCACGCCCGGCCTCGGCCACGTGGTGATCGCCGTGGGCAACGACCTCATCTTCTCCTTCGCTCCACGCACCGAGGAGACCGCCGGATTCCTCTCGATGTTCCCTGGCTCACCCGTCGGCGTCGACGACATCATCGCGGCCCACCTTCAGCTGGCAGCACGCGCCCGCGCGCACGGCGTAAAGGTCTACGCTGCGACCATCGCCCCCTACGGCAGCTCGGAAATGTACTCCGCCGAGGGTGACAAGGCACGCGAGCAGGTCAACGCATGGATCCGCACAAGCGGCGCCTTCGACGGCGTGCTCGACTTCGACGCCGTGTGGCGCGACCCTGCCGATCCCAGCCGCATCCGCAGCGGCCTGCACATGGGCGACAACCTCCACGGCAGTGACGCGGGCTATGCCGCCCTCGCGGAGTCCATCGACCTCTCCCTCTTCGACTGATCCCTGACCGAGTGGTTTCTGAGCTACCTTCGCGGCAGAAGGAGCGTCCCCCTGGATGCACCCGACAACGCCGCGGCGTTCGGCATATGCGGTGATCGCACACGCCGAACGCCCTGGCGGGCCGTCAGGAGCCGCCCATCCAATCGTGCTGTATGGAGGTCGCCATCGCCGGGCGATGCCGCCGCCCTGGCTGTCCCCTCACGAATACCGCTCCCTGATGGCAAAACAGCACCCGCTTGTGGGGACCAGTTGGGGACCACACGGTGTGCGCGATGGCGCACGAAGGAGGCTGCTGCAACCCCCTCTTACCCCCCGGACGTTGTTTGACGCCGGCCAAGTCGAAGCCGGACAGCTCTGCGCGGGCGTTCTCCAGCGGGCGCCGCCCCAACTCGCGTACCTCCTCGACTCTCTCCCAGAGCCTTGAGAGCCTGGGGACCCCCAGCTCGGCGCCAGAGAGGTACTCGTGGTTGCCGGTGACGAAGAACGCACCGTGGCGGGCCCGTAGTTGGGCGCGCGGTGCGACGGCAGGGGCGAGGTCCGGCGCGGTCCTTTCCTTGAACATGTCTCCCGAGGCCGGCGAGCCCTGTGCCGGGAGGGTGCCTCACCCGGAGGCTTCGGTCTTGATCTTTTCGAGGGCGTCGTTGAACCCGTCGGGCGTGTGACTGTTCCCCGCCACGCGGTCCAGGGCCACGTCATCGATGTTCCTGCCGACTACGACGGCCGGGACCGCCTCGGCGAAGCGTCTCTGAAACTCGAGCGACGTTTCGTCCGTCGCGTGGGGAGTGATGTCGACAGCGGTGATCTCGTCGTCTTCGAGGGTGACGGACACCCCGACTCGATCCCCGGGTCCCGTACTCACCGTCCACGGTGTATTCGCCGTCCTTGTACGGGCCACGGCCGGATGCGGAGCCGGAAGAGGCGGTGCCGGTGCTCGAAGCGGACGGTGTGTTCGCGCTGTCCGTGTCCGTGGTGGCACAGCCGGCGATCGCGGCCGTGACGGAGATTCCAGGCCGATTCGGATGGCCCGCTCACCCGCATGGAGCAGGTCGCCGCTCCCATCGACGACGAACCGGGTGTGGCCGGCTTCGCGAAGGATCGCCGAGAGGAGGTCGACCAGGTAGCCCTTTCCGGCTGCCCTGACGTCGATCACCAGCAGCCGTCGTGTGACAAGGGTCGTACCGTCCCGGTCGACGTCCGCACCCCAGCTCGCGCGGCCCCGCGTGCGCTCGGCCGCCCGGACCTCGTCGGGCGCGGGAGTGAGGGAGTACGCAGGGTCGTAGCCGAGGAGTTCCAGTTCCCGGCCGACGAGCGGGTCCACGGCGCCTTCAGTGGCCGTGTACAGGCGGTCGTAGAGACCGAAAAGGTTGATCGAGTCCTCGGGGAACTCGAACCGGCCCCCGTCGGCGGTGGCGATCCGGGACACCAGGGAGTCCGGACGGAAGCGGGAGTACGTGGCGTCGAACCGTCGGGTCCGGTCGAGGAGGTGGGAGCGCAGGCTCGCGCTCAACGGCTCGTCCGTGTCGATCTGCCAGTGGGTGCCGATGGCATCGAAGGCGAACCGGCTGCCCCGCGGCTGCGGCCCACCCAGGACGGCCGGTCCTGAGACCTGTTCCGAACCGGGCCTGACGTCGTTCACAACTGCTGCTTCCTGCGGGATCTTCCAGTCAGATCCAGGTTTGCGACTTCGGCCGCTCCGTGGCAGAGCGTGTTGTGCCGGGGAGCGGCGTTCCAGGGAGTGACAGGGCCCCTCACATGGCCCTCGCCGATGGGCCGACACCGACAGGCTGCACGGACCGACCGAGAACGGGCGGCGTGGCGTCTCCACCCGGTGGGGGGTTCGCGGCGAGCATGACGCATGTACGCATGTGACGCATGGTCGCCGGGCGGTTGGCCCTCGCGGGTAACGAAGCCGATGAGTGGGTGCGTGGGAGCAGACGTGACGGTGAATCGTATCGGCCTGGTCGTGCACGGCGGACGGCGGGAAGCCGCGCTCGCGGCGCGCACGGTGCGTGCGTGGTGCGACGATCAGGGCGCCGAGTGCGCGGACATCGACGTGTGGCAGGACGGCGGGCGCCGCAGCGCCGGGGAAGAGGTCGCCGCCGCGGGCGATCCTGACCTCATTGTCACCTTGGGCGGTGACGGGACCTTCCTGCGCGGCGCTCGGCTGGCCGCCGAGAACGACGCCCTGGTCCTGGGTGTCGACCTCGGTCGGGTCGGCTTCCTGACGGAGGTCCCGGTGGACTCGGTGCGCTCGGCCCTGGACGCCGTACGTGAGGGGCGGCTGACTGTGGAGAGCCGCATGTTGCTGACCCTGCGGGCCTCGTGTCGACTGGAGGTGCCCTCCGACATGGAGGCGTTGCTGCGGTACGGACGCGGGCCGCTGCTGCCGCCCCCGCAGGTGCGCACCGACTGCGAGTCCGACAACGAGTGGGGCATCGCGCTGAACGTCATCGCGTTGAACGACGTCGTCCTGGAGAAACTCTCCAGGGACCGGCAGGTGTCGGTCGGCGTCTACGTCGGCGGACGGCTCCTGGCGTCGTACTCCGCCGACGCACTGCTGGTGGCCACGCCGACGGGCTCGACCGCCTACAGTTTCGCCGCCGGAGGCCCGGTCGTCTCGCCGCGTGCCGAGGCCCTCATCTTCACACCGGTCGCCCCACATATGGCGTTCAACCGCTCGGTCGTGGCCGCGCCGGACGAGCCGATCGGGCTGCGGGTACTGGAGCGGTCGGGCCAGGCAGCCGTCAGCATCGACGGCCAGCTGCGCGGCGTGCTCCATCCAGGGGACTGGATCGGGGTCTACGCCGCTCCGCGGCGCCTGCGCGCGGTCCGGCTGGGGCCGATGGACTTCTATGGCCGGCTCCGTCGGCGGATGAACCTGACCGACGCGCCGGCCGCGGTCGCCGACGGCAGCCCCGCTCCGCTGTGGTCGGTGACGACACCGCCGCCGGGGGACCTCGCGCATCTGGTCCTGCCCTCCGTGGGGGAGGCGCCCGGCTTTTGCGACGACTGAGGAGATTGAATCCTCTCCTTCGTGAGCGAGGGAGATTCCTGGCTCATGCTGCTCGGTCGCTCAGCGAGCGATCGAGTCTTACGCGATCGGCACCAGCCGGGTTCGGACCAGCCCGGACGAGCATCATGCGGGCGGAGTTCTTGTCCCTGAGGGATGCGGCTCCGCACGCGTCGTAGACAGCGCCGAGGTGATGGATTACGCCCGGCTCTCCGGCCCGCCCGCGTGCGCAGCGGCGTGGCGCAGTGAGCGGTAGGACACCACGGCCCAGGCGGCGATGAGCAGGGTGTAGAGGACGACGGCAGCCCAGACGAACAATTGTGAGCCGGTACGGGCAGCGAGGGCGCCGGTGCCGGTGACGCAGGCGCCGAGGGGGAAGGTGAAAGACCACGAGGTGGGCGCGAAAGGTAGCCCCGCTCGGAACTCCCGTACGGTCAGCGCCGCGGCGAGTGCCAGCCACAGCATGGCGAAGCCCCACACCCCCACTCCGCCAGCAGCGCGAAGACTGCCGCGCCGTGCGCGTACGGGGCGGGCAGCGCACTCGGCGCCGCTGCGGCCAGCGCACCCAGCTCCGTCACGACTTGGCCCAGCGCCCCCAGGCCGATCCACACCGTAGGCACCATCGCACCAGTGGGCGCGTCATGGTGCACCACGCGGCTATAGACCATGGCCAGCACCAGCAGTGCCGCCACCAGGCCGAGCCCGAACATCGCGTAGCAGCCCAGCAGCAGGGCGAGCCGCGCCTGCCCGGCCGGCATGTGCGGGACGAGCAGCGCGCCCGTCGTGGCTGAGACCAACGGCGGCACCACCGGCATCAGCCAGCCACCGAACGCGCGTCCGGTGCGAAGCGGTGCCGGGTGACCATCAGGTACGGCACCGTACGTCGCTAGTCTCCTGCGCGTCCTCGACGGCCATGTCGACGCCGAGGCGGGTGCCTGGCCAGGTGGTCACCTCGTTGCCGTCGGCCGACACCACGTTCAGCTGGTAGCGGCCGCCGAATCGCCGTTAGTTGGCAAAACAAACTGACTAATGGGGTGTCCGGCACTGCAGGACCCGCCGCCCGCGCGGTGTACTCGATTCTGATGCCTGTGAGGCGTCCTACCAGGGCGTGATCGCCAGTTTGAACCAGGCGGCGCCTTCCCGATCGACGTTCTCGGCGCGCAGCGTCTCGCTCGCCAGTGCGGCGAAGGCCTCGTCGTCCACCCCGAGGTATGCCCGTACGACCGCGTACTCCTGGGCGTCGTCATGGAGCACGCGATCGGCGGTGGCCCGGTCGAGCCTGCCCAGATTCCAGAGCAGATCCACTATCGGAGCCACCCGCTCACGGCTCTGCTCGGTGACGAAGCCGGCCAGGAAACTTTTGGCGATGTCCGTCGCGAACGGGTTGAGGTCCGCCATCCACTCTCGCCGCAGCCACAGTGCCGCGTGTGACACCCGCCCTCGGGAGTCCAGGTCGAGCGTGAGGTCCACATGCTCCTGGAAGCCGCCGGTCTTGAGGCGCACCTTCGTTCCGTCCGCTTCGGTCGTACGGCCGCCGGCCGTCTCGTGCACGTGGAAGAAGCTGAAGAAGTCGCTGTTTTGCAGGTCCGCGTACGGCACCCGGGTCGGCTCTCCCGAGAGATCACCCCACACCGACGGCCACAGGAAGGCCGAGAAGATGACCTTGCCGAGGTCGGCCCTGGTGATGAGCCAGCCGTACTCGTGCTCCACCGCGTCCACGCCCGCGGCGTTTTGCTCGTGGCACAACAGGGATCGGCCCGGCCAGGGATCGTGGAAAAGGACGGTGTCGTCGTCGGCGGCCATCAGATTGATGCAGTGCCCGGAGCGACCGTCGTACACATTGACGGGTATGCCCCTGGCGTCGAGCGTGATGAGGGCCCGGGCGAGGAGATCAACCAGAGCGGCCGGGGGAAAGGCGATCACGCGCTCGATGGCGGCGGTCGGCACCTCGGGCCGTCCGGCCGCCAGCAGACAGACCGGACGCACTCCGGACAGCAGGCCGAAAGTGCGCCAGGTCTGCTCCAGCGTGGCACCCCGCTGCGGGTCGCCGTAGAGTTCCCGCCCCTCCGCGCTGCTGCTCAGTTGGATGAACGCCGCCTCCAGGATGGCGACCCCCAGCGAACGGGGCACGGCGCGGGCCACTGTCTCGTCCGGCTGAGCCAAGTCCGGGTGAGCCGGGCCCTGTTGAGCCGGGCCGGGGCCGGAGAAGAGTATCTCTTCCATCCAAATACGGTATCCGGCCGATAGTGTGAAAGTGTGGCAGATTCCTCGATTCCCATCACGCGCATCCAGCAGTACGTGGTGGAGCGGTGTCCGCACTGCGCCGAGCGGCACCGGTTCGCGCTCGGCTTCGGCCGACGTGCCGTTCTCACCTTCGGAGGCGTCACGCCCAGCGCCGGTCTGACCTGCCCGACGACGGGTGCGCCGATCGTCGTAGAGCTGGAACTCGGCGAGAACGAGACCTACGTCGGTCCCGTCGACCCCTCGGCGGGCGCCACCGTGACCGTCGCGCTCCCCGAGGCGGCTGCCGCGGTGGCGGGGGGCAATGACGGCGAACGCTCCGAGTGGCGCAAGGGGTCACGTGCGACGGCACTCGACTTCTGCCGGACCATGCTGACCACCAGCAGCGGCGCGATACCCGTCTACACGGCCGTGCTCAACTACGTGGGGATCAAGGGGATATCGGGATCCTTCAACGGCCGACTGAGCGTGCTGCCCATGGTTCTCTTTCTGCTCGCGGCCGTGGCGTTCATCCTCGCGCTGGTTCCCACCCTCGCCGCCGTGGCCGACGAGAGCGGCTTCCGGGAGTTCCGCGACCGGCGCCTGCGTCTCCTCGACCGGTACATCAGAACGGGGGTCGTGCTGTTCGTGGCGGCGATGGCGCTCTCCGTCTACTTCCTGTTCGCCGCCCTGGGCACGGCCTGACGCCGGCCGGGCCCCGCTCCGTACGATACGGGCCACGGGTGGTGGTTCCATGTCGGCCGCCGCGTAAGCCATCGCGTTGGACCGGCTGAGATTGTGGTCAGACATGGGCGCCTCGGTACTTCGCTCGTGGTCTACAGCGCCACGGTGATCAGGGCGATGTCGTCGCGGCCGCCGCCACTCACGCCGAGGTGCGCGAGGACCGTGTCGGCGAGGTGTTCGGGGGCCATGTAGCGGTGGCGGGTGAGGACGTCGGTGAGACGGTGCAGGCCGGTATCGATGTCCTCGCCGCGGCGTTCGATGAGTCCGTCGGTGTAGAGCACGAGGGTGTCGCCGGGGGTGTAGAGCAGGTCGGCCTGCGGGCGAGGCGTGTGGTGGAGGCGGGCGCCCAGCGGTGGGTCGGTGGCCTGGTCGAGCAGGTCGAAGGTGCCGTCGGCGTGCACCAGGACCGGCGGAGGATGGCCCGCGCTGCTGTAGACGATCTGGTGGGCGTGGACGTCGATGACGACTTTCACCACCGTGGTGGCCAGAGCACCGTCCACCGAGCGGGCGTACAGGCCCAGGACTTCCAGGGCTCTGGCGGGCTCGTGCAGGGCCCGGACGGCGGCGGACAGAGCGCTCCGGAGCATGCCCATGACCGCGGCGGCCTCCAGGCCGTGGCCGACGACGTCGCCGACTGCGACCGAGAAGCCGTCGTCCGGCAGGTCGGCCACGTCGTACCAGTCGCCGCACACGTTCAGGGAGCCGGCGGCGGGCAGATAGCGCACGGCGATGTTCGAGTGCCGCGCCAGATCGGGCGAGTGGAGCATGGCCTCCTGAAGGGTGACGGCGACCTGGCGTTCCCGCGCGTGGGCCCTGCGTAGTTCCTCGTTCAGCCGCTGCAGCTCGCGGGCCCGCGCGTACAGCTCGGCTTCGGTCGTCTCCCGCACACTGAGCCCCCTTCCCGGGCGGGGGAGCGACGGGCGGGAGAGCACGAAATCGGTCACGTCTTCCACCCGGTGGATGATCCACGCCACCTGCCCGTCCGGCCCGAGGATGGGAGTGTTGATCGGGGACCACCACCGTTCCTCGAACACTCCTGGCCGGCCGGCGACGGGGATGTCGTACTTCTGCACCGCCATGGTGTCCGGTTCTTTCGAGCGCAGGACCCAGTGCAGAGACGCAGCCAGATTCCGCACCCCGTCGGCCTGTGGGTCCCCAGGGTTGTCGGGAAACGCGTCGAACAGGTACTGGCCCACCAGATCCCCCCGGGTGAAGCCGGTCGCCGTCAGATACGCCTGATTGACAGCAATGATCACCAGATCGGGACCCAGCACCAGATTCGGGCTGGGCGTCGCGGCGAACAGTGCCTCGTAGTCGATCGGTGCCCTCGCCACACACTCTCCCGTACCATCCCGTAGCCGCCACGGCTGCATGCTCCCTGTCTTCACTATGGGGCCAGCCCACCACAGGCGCGCCGCGAGCCACCGGCAGGAACGCCAGGGTGGCCCTTCAGCGCGGCCCGGACTCTTGCGGTCTGAAGTCGCCGAGGGCTTGAGGCAGACGGCGTGATCGCCGCGCAGATGATGAGCGACCTGCCGGACGTCCTGGACGCGGCCGACGCCGACGACGTACGCGTCATCGTCGTGACCGGCGCCGGGCGGGGCTGGTGTGCGGACGCCGACGGGCAGCGGCTCCTTCGACCACCGCAAGGCGGGCGCCCGGCACCGGGACACCGGGGGCGGCCGGTTCTCGCTGCGGATGTGCTCCTCGGCCAAGCCGGTCATCGCCGCGGTCAACGGCCCGGCGGCGGGCGTCGGGGCCAGCATGACCCTGCCCATGGACGTCCGGCCGGCCTCGACCTCGGCGAAGTCCGGGTTCGTCTTTGTGCGACGGGGCATCGTGCCGGAGTCCGCCGCGGAGTGGCGCGGCGGCATCGACCAGAGGGAGTGCACCTGTGACGGCGTACGACTACATCATCGTGGGGGCCGGTTCCGCCGGCTGCGTGCTGGCCAACCGCCTCTCCGAGGACTCGCGGACGAGCGTGCTGCTGATCGAGGCCGGGGGAAGGGACTCCAGCCCGTTGATCAGGATGCCCAAGGGCTTCGGCAAGCTCCTTGGCGACCCCCGGTTCGCCTGGCACTACCCGGTGGAACCGGTGGGGCCGACCGGCCGGGTCGAACTGTGGACCAGAGGCAGGACGTTGGGCGGATCGAGCTCCGTCAACGGCATGGTCTACAACCGTGGTGACCGTGCCGACTACGACGAACTCGAAAGGCTCGGCAATCCCGGCTGGGGCTGGGACACGATGCTGCCCGTCTTCAAGCGGATCGAGGACAACGCGCTCGGTGCCTCGGAGGTCCGGGGAGCCGGTGGACCGCTGCACATCTCGACCGCGGCGCGGCCGGAACAGCTCTGCGAGGAAGCGATCGCGGCGGGCGCCGACCTCGGCTGGAGCCGTACGGAAGACCTCAACGCGAGCGACGACGAGCGCATCGGCTACGCCATGGCCACCATCAAGGACGGGCAGCGGTTCAGCGCCGCCCGTGCCTTCCTGCATCCGGCCCAGGACCGGACGAACCTGACCGTGGCCGTGGACACCGTGGTCACGAAGGTCCTGGTCGAGAACGGCCGGGCCGTCGGCGTCCGCACCCGGAGCAAAGGACTGGAGGCCGAGTTCCGCGCCGGCCGCGAAGTGATTCTGTCCGCGGGCAGCATCGCCACACCGAAGATCCTCCAGCTGTCGGGCATCGGCCCGGCACAGACACTGAAGGCGGCAGGCGTCGACGTGGTGGCCGACAGTCCGCACGTCGGTGGCAGGCTGCGTGAACACCGCTGTTTCGTCGTCCAGTATCGACTCGCGGACAACCTCGGCTACAACAAGTCGCTGAGCACGCCGCTCCGGCAAGGGCTGTCCGGGCTGAAGTACCTGGCGACCCGTCGCGGACCGCTGGCCGCGCCCGCCTTCGACGTGATCGCCTTCTTCAAGACCCGCCCCGAACTGGCCCGCCCGGACGCGCAGTTGCTGATCGCGCCGATTTCCCTCGAACCGGAGGTACCCGGCAAGGAGAACGGCGTGGAGCGGGAGCCCGGAGTGATGGGCCTCGGCTACGTACTGCGCCCCACCGCCGAGGGAAGCCTGCACATCACCTCGGCCGATCCCGAGGCCCCGCTCGTCATCACGGCCAACTACTACGGTTCCGAACATGACCGGGGCGTGGGCACGGCCCTCTTCCGACGGATGCGGGAACTCTTCGAGACCGAGCCGATCGCCCGGCGGATTCAAGCCGAAACCCTGCCCGGCCCCGAGGTGCGCGGCGACCAGGAGATCATCGACGCCGGGCTCGAACACGGGCGCTGCGGATATCACGCCGTCGGGACCTGCGCGATGGGGCCGGCCGAGGACGACGTCGTCGACTCGCGGCTGCGGGTGCGCGGTGTCGAGGGGCTGCGCGTCGTCGACTGCTCGGTGATGCCGACCATGGTGTCAGGCAACCTCAATGGGCCGATCATGGCCATGGCATGGCGGGCGGCCGACCTCGTCCTCGACGGAGGCTGATCGATCGTACGAGATCTGGCGGATACGTTGTCATGGCCGACCGGATCGACCGAGCCCGCACCGGGAATCGCATCACGGGGCACCCCCTGCGCGTGGACGGCGGACGAGTGGCCCACCAGCCGTATGCGGCGGATCTGCGCGGCAGGTGATCGAGCCGGAGCCCTCACCAGGGGAGGGGGCCCGAGGCGTCGACGTAGCCTCCGGTCGGGCCGTCGGGGCCCACCTGCGCCATCCGTACGATGATCTCGGCGCCCTCCTCGACGGTCTGCGTGCCCGTGTTCCCGTTCAGGTCCGTCGCGGTGAAACCGGGCTCCACCGCGTTGATCCGCATCTCCGGAAACGCCTTCGCGTACTGCACGGTGATCATGTTGACCGTGGTCTTCGACGCCGGGTAGGCGACCCCCGGGTAGGCGTACGCCGGTGTGCCCTCGGCGCTGAGCCGGGTCAGCGAGGCCAGGCCGCTGCTGACGTTGACCACGACCGGGGCGGCGGACCGCCGCAGTAGCGGCAGGAACGCATGGGTGACACGCACCACGCCGAAGACGTTCGTCTCGAACAGCGACCGCATCATGTCGGCGGTCAGGTCCGCGGCGCCGACCACCGTGTTCCCTTCCCCACGTGCTTCGACACCGGCGTTGTTGACCAGCACGTCCAGTCCGCCGTGGGCCTCGATGGTCTTCACCGCGGCGGCGACGGACGCGTCGTCGGTGACGTCGATGACGACGGTCCGCGCCCCCAGCAGCTCGGCGGCATGGCGGCCACGCTCCGCGTCCCTGCTGCCGATGTAGACGGTGTGGCCTGCCGCGACCAGCTGACGGGCGGTCTCGAAGCCGAGACCCTTGTTCGCTCCGGTGATCAGTGTTGTTGTCATGCCTCCAGATTCCCGCCGGTCGGGGCGGTCAGCCAGGAGTCCCGCCTTCCTGGGACTGCCAGTGCCAGGCTGATCCACGGTTGCCGGTGCACACTGGTGGGCATGGCGACGGCGGAATTCGGCGAGGCGGTGCGCCGCTGGCGCGACCGGGTGGCACCGGAGGCCGCCGGGCTACCCGCCGGTGGGCACCGGCGCGCGGCCGGACTGCGCCGTGAGGAGCTGGCTCTGCTGGCCGGGATCTCCGTCGACTACGTCACCCGCCTCGAACAGGGCCGCGCCTCCCACCCCTCGGCGCAGGTCGTCGAGGCATTGGCCAGGGCCCTGCGGCTGTCGGGAACCGAGCGTGCACATCTGTTCCGGCTGGCCGGGCTGGCCCCGCCGGGCCCGGAAACCGTACCCGCGTACATCCCCCCGAGCGTCCAGCGACTGCTGGACCGACTGACCGGAACCCCGGTCGCGGTCTACGACGCCGCCTGGACGCTCCTCACAGCCAACCCGCCGTACGCGGCCTTGATGGGCGATCCATCGGGATGGCGTGGCTGCCAGCGCAACGGCGTGTGGCGCCATTTCCTCGGCCCCGGCACCCGGGCCCGGCACACACCGGAGTCCCTGCGCGCGTTCGAGGCCGCGCTGGTCGCCGACCTGCGCGCGGCCGTCGGCCGCTATCCGGCCGACCAGCGGCTACGGCGCCTGGTCGCGGAACTACGCACGAACAGCGACCGGTTCGCCGAACTGTGGGAGTCCGGCGCCGTCGGCCACCACGAGGCGGCCCGCAAGACCATCGATCACCCGCAGGCGGGCCCCCTGTCGCTGGACTGCGATGTGCTCAGCGTGGCGGGCAGCGACCTGCGCATCATGATCTACACGGCCGCTCCCGACACCGAGGACGCCGAACGCCTCGCGCTGCTCACCGTGCTCGGCACCCAGACACTCACCGGGTAGCCGCCTCACCCGACAGCGCGCCCGCCCCCCGGCAAGGCACCGCCGCCCTTCGCGCCTTCCGCCTCCTCCGGCGGCAGATCGCCCAGGTACGCCCGCCCGCACCGCCGGATCGCCGCGCGCCGGACCCGTCGGCGTCCTGCCGCAGAGCCGTCGGCCGTTGTCCCTCAATCAAGTCACGCGATCGTTCACTCGGCCGTAAGGAATCCGTGCGAGGCTGCGGCGATGGACATGACGGCGCTGGCGCGCACCCTGCTGGAGCCGGTCCCGGCCCACCGGACGGCCGGGATCAAGGTGCTCCGGGCCGCCGACTGCGCGGCCGAGGTCGCGCTGGAGACACCGCAGGCGCTGACCAACGTCATCGGCTCGCTGCACTCCGGTGGGCTCATCACCCTCGTCGACGCCGTGGGGCTGGGCGCGATCATCGCCGCGAGCTCGGGCGACGGCGATTTCCAGGGGGTCGTGCCCCTGGGCAGAGCAGCCTCCCTGGAATTCCTCGCCCCCGCACGAGGGAGGCTGGTGGCCGCCTGCCGCCTCGGTGACGAGGCCCGGCACACCCTGCTGCCCCTGCTGTCGGGCCGGACCGACCGGGCGCGGTCCGCCACCCACGCCGAGGTCACCGACGCGGCGGGAACGGTGGTCTGTCGCGGCAGCTTCGACTGGAGTGTCCGCAGGACCACGCCCTCCGGCGTGGTCTGAAGCCCTGGGTGAACACGGTCGCACGACCCGCGGCGCGTCCGTAGCGTCGGCGGCATGACTCCTGGGATGACAGCGCTGTACGACGAACACGCCGACTGGTACAACGATTTCATGTCGCCCGCGGCCGGCCCATACATCCAGCGGGTGCACGCCACGATCCAGGATCTGCTGGGCCCGGGGGACGGGCCGTGCTTGGACGTCTGCTGCGGGACGGGCGCCCACGCGCCCGCGCTCGCCGGGCTGGGATGGACACCGGTGGGAGTGGATCTCTCGCCCGGGCAGCTGCGTCATGCCGCGCAGCGGCTTCCGGTCGCCGTGGCCGACGCGTCAGCCCTTCCGTTCGCCGATAGCTCCCTCCCCGCCGCCGTGTGCGTGCTGGCCAGCACCGACGTACCCGATTACGCCGCTGTGCTGCGCGAGACCGCCCGGGTCCTGCACCCCGGCGGGCGTTTCGTGCACCTCGGGGTGCACCCCTGCTTCATCGGCGCGTTCGCGGACTGGAGCGACCGGCCCAGGATCGTGGTCGACGAGCGGTACGCCGACCGCTCGCGCAGCTTCGAGGCGTGGAATCCGGCCGGGGTCCGCGCCCGGGTCGGCGCCTGGCACATCCCCCTCGCGGACCTCCTCAACGCCACCGTGGCGGCCGATCTGAGGGTGATACGGACCGTGGAGACGGGCCCGGGCGGCATCCCCGATCTGTTCGGCTTCGTCGCCGTGAGGAACTAGGACCTGTCCGGTCGATCACCGCGGAGACGCGCACACACCGCTGCTTTCCTCCACCGTGATCGACCGGACAGGTCCTAGCCGCCGCCTCGGGGCCGGCCCCCCCCGACGCACGTTGCGCATGCCGTCGACGATGCCGCGGCTCGCCGGGTGTGACGTCGTTCATCCCGTTACGTGAGCGGCTCGAGGTGCTGACGGATCTCTCACCGGGTAGAGATCGTAGCGAGGCCTCGGGTATGGAGTCGCGGAACAGGATGATCGTGAAATGCCACAGGGCGCCGACCCCGCGAGCGTGGGCGCCGGCGAGCCGGAAGGCGACGGCGCGCGTCTCCTGGTCCCCCACCACCGTGCCGAACCGGACGAGCGGTCGGCATTCCCGACACGCTCCGCCGGAGCCGACGGGCCGGGCACCGGGAGCGGGACACCACGGCCCCGGTGATCCTTGCGCCTCCTGTGGCACGTGTAACGCTCCGGGGCGTTTGTGCTCGCCAGGATGCCGATGCCGATGCCGATGCCGATGCCGATGCCGCCTCCGCCTGCCGTCCGGCCGGGTCGCCGGGCCGCGCGCCGCTTGGTCCGCCTCGTCGCCGGGCCGCTCGCCTCCCTCCCCGGGTGCCACCGATATCCTGCGCCACACGACCCGGAGTTCCTCATGACCACACCCCCGCTTGCGGTGCGCGACCGCATCCTGACCCTGCCTCCCACCGAACTACCGGCCTACGTGTACGACTTGGCGGCATTGCGTGCACACGCTGCGTTTGTGCGGGACGCCCTGCCCGAGCGTGTCGAGCTGTACTACGCGGCTGAGGCCAACCGGGAACCGGAGATCCTGACCGCCCTCGGCCCGTACGTCGACGGCTACAAGGTCTCCTCGGACAGCGAACTCTCCTACGTCACCCGAGCGGCACCGGACCGTCCGCTGGCCTTCGGCGGTACCGACAAGACTCCGACGGAGCTCGCGGCCGCGCTGGAGCGGGGCGTGACCCGTTTCCACGTCGAGAGCGAGTACGAGCTGTACATGCTGGCCGGGCTGGCCCAGCGGCACGCTCCGGACAGCAAGGTGGCGGTCCTGCCGCGCTTCAACCTCCCGGTGGCCGACGGCCTGCTCGCCGGAAGCGACCTCGCGACGGACCGCCGCCGCACCCGTTCCGGCCTCGACCCGGCGCAGGCGGAGACGATCATCGGCCTGCTCACCGACGGCAGCTATCCGGCCCTCGAACTCCGCGGTGTTTATGCGCACTTGGTCGACGGGCTGCACGCTCCGGAACACCTGGCGGTCGCCGCGGCCATCGTCGACTGGACTTCGGAACTGGCCGCGCGGCACGGCCTTCACCTCACTGAGGTGAACATTGGGGGTGGCATGGCGGTGGACTACGACGACCCCGAGCGTCGCTTCGACTGGAAGGCGTACGGCGAAGGACTCGCCCAACTCACGTCCGTCCACCCAGAGCTGACGCTGCGTATCGAACCCGGTCGCGCGTTGACCGCGTACTGCGGCTGGTACGCGAGCGAGGTGCTGGACGTCGAGCACGGCCCCAGTGAGGACTTCGCCGTCGTCCGCGGCACCGCGGTTCATCTGAGCACCCCCGCGACCAAGAAGCGCGACCAGCCCTGGTCCGTACTCGAAGTGGAACTGTGGCCGTACCTCTGGCCGCGACCGGCGGTACGGAGGGAACGGGTCACCCTCACCGGCCAGTTGAGCACTCCGAAGGACGTTCTGGTCCGGCATGCCCGAGCGCCGGGGCTGCGGGCCGGCGACCGCGTCGTGTTCTCCCTCGCGGGCGCCTACACCGCACCCGCCTCCCAGCAGGAATTCCTCAGATATCCCCAGCCGGGCTTCCATTTCCTGGACCCGGGCGTCTAGCCACGCGACTCGCGATACGACGTCGCCCGGGGCGTTGCGGCCCTGACAAGATCACCCGCGGGAGTACGCCCGCTTCGACCTCGTACTGGAGCCGGTATGAACAACCCCATGAACACCCCTCTCGACTTCTCGTACGAGACTCAGCCGGCCCGCGTCGTCTTCCGGCCCGGCGCAGCGGTGTCCGCGACCCCCGGTGAGGTCGCGCGGCTCGGTCTGCACAGGGTGCTGGTGATCTGCGGCAGCCGCGGCGAGGCCACGGCGCGAGCGGTCGCGGACGCGCTGGGCGACGCCTGCGCGGGGCTGCACACCGAGGCCAGGATGCATGTACCCGTCGAGGTCGCCGACCGGGCCGTCGAGGTGGCGCGCGCGGTGGGCGCCGACGGCTGTGTCGCGGTCGGCGGAGGCTCCGCGATCGGGCTCGGCAAGGCGATCGCGCTGCGCACCGGCCTGCCCCTGATCGCCGTGCCCTCCACCTACTCCGGCTCCGAGATGACCCCGGTCTGGGGACTCACCGAGCACGGCGCCAAGCGCACCGGACGCGACCCGGCCGTCCAGCCCCGTAGCGTCGTCTACGACCCCGAACTCACCCTCTCGCTCCCCGTCCCCCTCACGGTCACCAGCGGCATCAACGCGCTCGCCCACGCCGTCGAAGCCCTGTACGCCCCCGACGTCTCGCCGCTCGTCTCGCTCATGGCCGAGGAGGGCGTCCGCGCGATGACGGGCGCCCTGCCGCTCCTCGCCGTCGCCCCCGACGACCTCGAGGCGCGAGGTCGAGCCCTGTACGGCGCCTGGCTCTGCGGCGCCTGCCTCGGCGCCACCACCATGGGCCTGCACCACAAGCTGTGCCACGTCCTCGGCGGCACCTTCGGCCTGCCGCACGCCGAGACACACACGGTGGTCCTCCCGTACGCCCTCGCGTACAACGCGCCGGCCGCACCCCAGGCGATCACCGCCCTTTCCCGCGCCCTCGGCACCGACAATGTCCCCCGTGCGCTCCGCGACCTGGCCGGAAGCCTCGGCGCCCCCCGCTCCCTCGCCGAACTCGGCCTGAAGGAGGCGGACCTGGCGGTGGCCGCGGCCGAGGCCGCCGGGCAGGCGTACCCCAACCCCCGCGAGGTCACCGCGAACGGTGTGCTGGGGCTGCTGACGGCGGCGTACGAGGGCTGGGAGCCGCGCGTCGATTCCTGATCCGCCTCCCCGGACCTCTCGCTGCGAGCCCCTCCGGTGGGGCGCGGGCGCGGACCGGGCTATCCTGACCGCCGAACCGGACACGGGGTGCCCCGCACGAGGGCTGAGATCACACCCGTTGAACCTGAACCAGTTAGGACTGGCGGAGGGATGTCTCATGTCGTTGCCGTACGCCCGTAATGAGGTGGCCGTCGGGGGCCCGCAAGGCGTTTTCGACGGGCGGATGCCCGCCGCACCCGGTGATCTGCGCGTAGAGGCGCGCGGAATCGCCCCGGTACCGGAGGACCATCGCTACGGAAGCCCCGGCCGCCTGTTCACCGTCTGGTTCGCCCCCAACCTGACCATGACCGGCGTGTTCACCGGCACCGTCGGTATCGCCCTCGGCCTGGACTTCTCGACCGCGCTCGTCGCCGTCGTCCTCGGTACCCTGCTGGGCGCCGTGCCGACTGCGTATCTGGGCACCTGGGGCAGCCAGACCGGCGCGGGACAGCTGCCGCTCGCCCGGCTGGCGTTCGGGCGGGCCGTGGTGGTGCCGGGCGCCCTGCAATGGCTGTCCTCCATCGCCTGGGACGCGCTGATCGGTCTCTTCGGCGGGGACGCCCTGGCTCAGCTGTGCGGCTGGCCGTTCTGGCTGGGCGTCCTGGTCATGATGGCGGCACAGGGGGCGCTCGGCGTCCTCGGGTACGAGGCGATCCACCGGCTCCAGACCGTGATGACCTTCGCCCTCGCCGCCGCCTTCGCCGCCCTGTCGGTGAAGCTCCTGAACGGCGCCCACCCCGCTGCCGCCGCCACCGTGCACGGCGCCGACCGGGCCGGGGCCTTCGTTCTGACCTGCACCATCGCGCTCAGCCTGGCGATGTCGTGGGCGCCGTACGCCAGCGACTTCAGCCGCTATCTGCCCCGTACGGCGTCCCGCCCGCGCATGTTCTGGTGCACCCTCCTCGGTATCGGCGTGTCCTTCGTGGCCGTCCAGGCGCTCGGCCTGTGGGGCGCGTCCGTCTTCACCGACCAGACGGCCCGGGGCGTCGACACACTGCTCGGCGGCGGCGCGCTCGGAGCATTCGGCCTGCTCGCCGTGGCGCTCGCCGCCCTGAGCAGCAACGCCATGAACGACTACAGCGGCTCGCTCGCGCTGCAGACCATGGGGCTGCGTGTGCCGCGTCCGCTCGCCGCCGCGCTGGCCGCCGCACTCGGCTTCCCGCTCGTGCTGTGGATGCACGCCGCCGACACCACGAGCCGCTTCCAGAACGTCCTGCTGCTCGTCGGTTACTGGATCCCCGGATTCGTCGCGATCGTCGCCGTCGACTGGCTCCTGCGGGCCAGGGCCCGCGGCGGCGCACCGGTCGACCTGCCCACCGAGAGCGCGCGACCACTGCCGTGGTGGCCCGCGCTGGTGGCGTTCGTCGCCGCCTTCGCCGCCGCCGTGCCCTTCATGAGCACCAGCCTGTACGTCGGCCCGGTCGCGCAGGCCCTGCACGGCGCCGACCTCGCCTACGGGGTGGCGTTCGTGGTGGCCCTGGCGGTGTACGCCCCGCTGCGTGCGCGCCACTGACCCGCGCCCCTCATCCCCCTCACCCCCTCCCGTACGGAGTGACACCACCATGCCCCCGATGACGCCCGCCGCCCCGCCCCGTGTCCTCACCATCGCCGGATCGGACTCCGGCGGCGGCGCGGGCATCCAGGCCGACCTCAAGACGATGCTCGCGCTGGGAGCACACGGCATGAGCGTGCTGACCGCCGTCACCGCGCAGAACTCCCTTGGTGTGCAAGGCGCTTGGGAACTTCCGGCCGCGGTGGTGCGCGCGCAGTACCGCAGTGTCGTGGACGACATCGGGGTGCAGGCCGTGAAGACCGGCATGCTCGCCTCTCCGCTGATCGTCGAGACCGTCGCCGAGCTGTTGTCGGACGCGACCGCTCCCGTGGTGGTGGACCCGGTGAGCGTGTCCAAGCACGGCGACCGACTGCTCGCGGACGACGCCCTGGACGCCGTACGGACCGTCCTGCTGCCGGTCGCGACGGTGGCGACACCGAATCTCGACGAGACGGCCGAGCTCACGGGGATCGAGGTGACGAGCGAGGAGGGCATGGTCCGCGCCGCGCGACGGCTCCTGTCGTACGGGCCCCGCTGGGTCCTGGTGAAGGGCGGCCACCTGCCCGGCGCGGCCGTCGACCTGCTGACGGACGGGGTCGATCAGCACTGGTTCCGGGCGCCGCGCCACGACAACCGCCATACACACGGCACCGGTTGCACCCTGGCCTCAGCCATCGCGGTGGAGCTGGCACGGGGGCGGGAGGTACCGGAGGCGGTGCGGCTGGCGAAGGACTACGTCACGGGCGCGATTGCGGCGGGATTCGCCCTCGGTTCCGGTCTCGGACCGGTCGACCACGGCTGGCGGACGCGCGCGGAGCGTTGATCCCGAGCCTCGGCTCGATCCCGTGGCGAACACCGCCCGTGCCGCTTTGCCGTCAGGCGGCAACGGAAGGCTCGAGTTCATCGGCGGCGCGGGCCTCCCGCGTGCGGGACACCGCGAGGGCGAGTGCCTGAACGACCGCTCCGGACAGGCCCACCCACAAGGCGAACCGATAGCTGACCTGGTCGGCGAGCAAGCCGCCCACCGGCGCCCCCACCGCTACCGTCCCCCAGTTGAACGAGCGGATCGTGGCGTTCATCCGCCCCCGCAGCCGGTCGGGCGTCACCGACTGGCGATAACTCATCTCCACCGGGCTTTCGATCGAGATCGCCAAGGACACCACGAAGAAGGCCAGCGATACCGAGACGAGCCCCCACGGTCCACGCTCGACAAGGACCAGCGGCAGCCAGCCGACGGCGGCAAGGACACGGAACACGATCAAGGTGGCGCCGACGTCCAGCGTTCGCGCCACCCGCCCCGAGAGCGCACCACACCCGTCTGCGTCAGACGACGCGAACGGGCGACGAGCCCCGAGCGTATCGGGACCCGGCTCCGCGCCTCCCGGACAGGCCCGAACCAGTGGCCCGCGCCCCGTGCCCGGGTCCTCCAGCCACTGGTGCAACTCCGGGTGGGTGAGGTACCGGCGGGCTGCGCGAAGGATTGCCTGGCGCTGAGGATCCCGCGGGCGGCGAGTCGCCCGGGTCGACGCCAGATCCGCCGTCCCATCAGGCCAACCCCGGCGCTCGGCCGGCTACGTGGCGGAGTTCAGTTCTGGGCAGAGCAGCGCCTTCCCCCGGGCGGTGATCACGTGTTTCGACAGCACTGGGCGGCGCGCGCGAATGTGTTAGGCGGGCAGGACGGCGAGCCACTCGGTGAGAAGGCGGTTGATGTCGTCGGGGCGTTCTTGCTGGATCCAGTGGCCGCAGCCGTCGAGGAGGTGGGAGGAGATCAGGCCCGGTAGCGTGAGCGGGTAGGCCTTGATCGCGTCGGCCAGCCATGTCGTGGAAGCGTCCAGGCTGCCGCCGATGAACAGGGACGGCTGGGTGATGGGAGCCCCGTCGAAGGCGGCGAGATCCTCCCAGTCGCGGTCCATGTTCCGGTAGCGGTTCAGCGCCCCGGTTACACCGGTTCGTTCGAACTCCCCGGCGTAGACGTCAAGGTCGTTCTCATCGAACCAGGCGGGCAGCCGGCCGATGGGGAACCGGTCACGCAGCGTCTGGGCCTTGCTGACGAAGTGCGGATCGGGAGCGCCGGGTGCGGGCATGGTGTCGGCGGACAGGGCCGCGTAGAAGCCCGCGAGCCAACCGCGTACATCGGGTTCGATCTCGGCCTCGGCGCGGCCCGGCTCCTGAAAGTAGGAGACGTAGAACTCCTCATCCCCGCCCATCTGAGCGAAGACGTCGCTGGGGCGGGGCCCGCCGCGCGGGGTGTAGGGAACACTCAGCAGTCCCACTGCCCGGAAGACCTCAGGCCTGAGCAGGGCGGAGTTCGCAGCGATGGTCGCGCCCCAGTCGTGGCCGACGATCACCGCCGACTCCTCGCCCAGGGCGTGCACCACCGAGACGTTGTCCTCCACCAGGTCGAGCATCCGGTACGCATGCGTCGCGGCCGGCTTCGAGGAGCGGCCGTAGCCGCGGACGTCGACGGCGACCGCGCGGTATCCCGCCGCCGCGAGTGCCGGCAGCTGGCGGCGCCAGGAATACCAGGATTCCGGAAAGCCGTGGACGAGCAGCACCAGCGGCCCCATTCCCTGCTCCACCAGGTGAATCCGGCCTCCCGGCGAGGAGACCAACCGATGCGTGAACTCCGCGACGTGCTGCGACATACGCTCCTCCAGGACCCTTTGGTCTGCTGTGCGCCCTGAGGGCGCCCTGCCACCGTTGCGTTGGCTCAACGCCGATCATCCGGAAGACCGTGCCGAGAAGACGAGTGCGTTTGCCGATTCAGCAAGGCCCCGGCAGCTCACATACGCAGGGCCGCCCGCAGGGACGCCTCAAGCGGCCAACTACGGCCCTCAGTTCGGCCATGTGTCGCGCTCAGTGGTCAACTGAAGCGCTCAGTCACAGCTGCGAGTCACAGGCAGCGCGCACGAGGTGCGCCAGAAATCGAACACGTGATTGAATCCTCTTGCCCGTGGGGTTCCCGTCGCAAGGCTCGCGACGGGAAGGAGACGGAGAAGGCATGAACGTTCACACAGTCGGGATGCAGGCCCGGACCGGACAGGCGAGGCTGGAACCATGTCCGAACCGTTGCCTGTGATCGTGGCCCCGCCGGCGGAGACCGGCGGCCGCCGAGTGCGTGTGCACGGAGAGAACCTCGGGTTGGCCTACAACCTCGAGGACCTGTCCGAGTTCCTGCGTCGCGCGGGTCTGGACGTGGACCCCGTGACCGCGGCGGTGTCCCCACTGATCGACTGGCGCGGCATCGGGCCGGAGTACTGGGGACCCGAAACGGGCGCTTGAGGCCGCCCACGCCGTCCCCGCGCTTCCGTACGGACGCCTGCCCTTGCCGGATCGTTCAGTTTCCGCAATCCGTGGAGACGCGGACCTTGTTGGACCAGGTGTTGGTGGTGACGTCGAGGACCATCAGAGTGGAGTTGCGCGCGTAGCCGTAGGCTGTGCAGTCCAGCAGGCCCGTCGTGACATCGAAGCCGCCGCCGGGGCGCCCCCAGACGGTGCGCGCGGTGGTCGTCTTGTACCAGCTGGGAATGCCCGTGATGCGGGAGTCCTTGTAGAGGACCATCTTCACCTGGCCGCCCTTGCTGAAACTCTGACCGTGCAGGGTGATGCCGTAGACGCCGATCCTGCTCGGGCTGCGGGTGGCCCAGGCGTACGGGTTGTAGCCGTACGCCTTGCCCTCCACCGACGGCAGCCCTTTGGGCGAAACCGTCTTGGTGCTGGTGGAACGGACCGCGGTGTCCGCGTTCCCCGCGCACGCGGTGGTCGTGGCGATCACCGCGGTGGCGAGCAGACCGGCGAGTCCGAGCGCGGTGGCGCGTCGGCCGGAGCGGGATGCGGGTGCGGACGCAGATGTAGTGCGCATGATGTTTTCCCCCTGGAAGCTGTTGGCCGCAACCCCCGTGGGCGGCCAACGTCCTGAGGGACTCCGATGGGCGAACTGCGGTTGCGGCGACGCGGGGACGAGACGGACATCAAGGCGTCGCGGCGCCTCGGTCCCAGCCGACCAGCGCGCGGAAAAGCAGGTCACCGGCGTGATTTACGAGGTGTACCGCGCGGCGGTGCCCACTCGGGCAGCGTAGGGGCAACGGACTTTGCGGCCGGGGAGCCGTTGCCACGGGGGGAGTAACCGGACTGGGCTCTCTGTGGTAGTCCGGTGTGCGCGCAGGGCGGTCACCCGCCCCCCACTCGACTGCCCCTCGTCCAACTCGCCCCATCCTTCCCTTGGCTGACCCTTCATCACGGCGACACCTCCTGACGCTTGCCTTGTCGACGAAGTGGGAAAAGGTGATCCGGGCATGCCAATCCGGCTGCCCGTGCCCACACCGCGGTCGATCAAGGGGACGCAGTGACGAGAAGTTCGCGCATCCGCAAGGTCTCGCTCATCCTCGGCAGCGCCGTCGCGCTGGTCGTGGCCTTTCCGGGGAGCGCGCTCGCCGCGCCGCCCACGGCCCTGCCCGCCAATGCGGACGGACTTGAGCAGACGTTCCAGCCGGCCTTCGACTACGACACGGACGGCTGCTACTCCAGTCCCGCGATCGGCCCCGACGGGACGATCAACGGCGGCCTCAATCCGTCCGGTGCCCTCAACGGCCAGTGCCGCGACGCCTCGGACCTCGACAACACCAACGGCTACTCACGCGAGAAGTGCAACAACGGCTGGTGCGCGATCATGTACGGCCTCTACTTCGAGAAGGACCAGGCCGTGGCCGGCAGTGGCCTCGGCGGGCACCGCAATGACTGGGAGCACGTCGTGGTCTGGGTGCAGAACGACGTTGCCCAGTACGTCTCCACCTCCGCCCACGGCAATTTCAACATCTATGGCCGTGACCAGATCCGTTGGGACGGTACGCACCCGAAGATCGTCTACCACAAGGACGGCCTGAGCACGCACTGCTTCCGCCCCGCGAACACCAACGACGAGCCGCCGGAGAACCACGAGCACGTATGGCAGTTCCCCGCCCTGGTCGGCTGGAACGGCTACCCCGCGGGTCTGCGCGACAAGCTGAGCCAATACGACTTCGGCAGTGCCGTGTTCGGGCTCAAGGACGGCAACTTCAACAACCACTTGGTGAAGGCCAAGCCGGCCGGTATCCCCTTCGACCCCAACGCCTGACGGGGAGCCGGGAGGGGCGGGGCGGGTCGCCGTCGTCCTGCCCCGCCCGGCCTGTCGGTCTGCCCGGCGTGTCCCCGATCACTGATCCGACGGATCGTCAATTGATGTGTGGTTCCGGCAAGTTCGTACGGTACCCAACTGCTCTTGAGTCGTGGGCGTGGCGTACATCACCCTTGAGGGGAGCGGGAATGTGAAGCAGGTCTTCACGACTTCATGGCATGCTCACATCTAGTTACTCGCTGGTAATTCCTTGCCGCCCCCACCCCCCTCAGGACTGATGTCTCGCTGGTCGCGCTGCGCGTCTTCCGTGAGGTGGCCGAGCGCTCCACCCTCACCTCCGCGGCCGCGGCCCTCGGCTACCCAGTCCGCGGTGTCCCGGCAGATCGCCTCGCTTGAACGGGCCGCGCGGGCACCGTTGTTGGAGCGACGCCGCGACGGGGTGCGGCTCACCGCCGCGGGGCGTGTCGTACTGCGCCGTGCCGTGACCGTGCTCGACGAGATCGACGCCACGGCGCGCGAACTCGCGGGCCTGCCCGCCGAGGGCGGGGCCGTGCGCCTCGGCTGGTTCACCATCGCCGGTGCCGTTCTGCTGCCGCGGGCCGTGGCCGCACTGCCCCTCGGCCACCCCGCGATCGCCGTCAGCACGCGGGAGGGCAGCACACCAGCCCTGGTCCGCGCACTGCGAGCCAGCACCCTGGACCTCGTCCTGCTCGCCTCGGCGCCTCCGTTCCGCTCCTTTGGCACGCAGTCGCCGCCGCTCACCCTGGAGACGCTCGGCGAACGCAGCCTGCGCCTCGCCGTGCCCGCCACCCATCCGCTCGCCGTGAACGACTCCGTCGACGTGGCCGACCTGCGCGGACAGCGCTGGATCGCCAGCGCCTCCACCGGAGAGGAGCGGCCGATGGGGGTCTGGCCCGGCCTCGACGAACGCCCCGAGATCGCGCACACCGCCCGCGACTGGCTGGCCAAGCTGAACCTCGTCGCCGCCGGCTGTGGCCTGACCACCGTGCCTGCCGCACTCGCCCCGGCCGCACCCCCCGGCGTCCGCGTCCTTGCCGTACGCGGCGGCCCTCAGAGGGTGTTCCGCGAGAATTCAGCGGCTCTCGTAGCGGTTGAGGGCGGGTTGTCTGGTTCTCGGCTTCACGAGGTGGCCGACGCGCGGTGTGCTGGTGGGCGTGAGTGGACGTCTTCCGTACCCGAGTGACCTGTCGGATGAAGCCTGGGGGCTGATCCGGCCGGTCATCACCGCCTGGAAGGCGGGGCATCCCTCGGTCAGCGGCCACGAGGGCAGCTACGACATGCGGGAGATCGCGAACGCGATCCTCTACCAGGCCCGCACCGGCTGCCAGTGGCGTTACCTGCCCCACGACCTGCCGCCGAGGAGCGCGGTGTACTACTACTTCGCCAAGTGGCGTGACGACGGCACCGCCGAGACCGTCCACGACCTGCTTCGCTGGCAGGTCCGCGAAAGCCGCAGGCGAAGCGAGGACCCCACCGCCGTGGTACTCGACACGCAGACAGTGCGGGCTTCGGTGAACGCCCCGAAGGAGACGACAGGGCTGGATCCGGGCAAGAGGAGCCCGGGCCGAAAGCGCGGCATCGCCACCGACGTCCTCGGCCTGGTCATCGCCGTTGTCGTGGCCGCCGCGAGTGTGCACGACAACACGATCGGCATCGCCCTGCTGGACAAGGTCGCCGCCGCCGCGCCCACCGTGACCAAGGCGTGGACAGACGCCGGGTTCAAGAACGCCGTCGTCGAGCACGGCGCCCGGATCGGCATCGACGTCGAAGTCGTGCACCGTGAGCCCGGGCAGCGGGGGTTCACGCCCGAACCGAAGCGGTGGGTAGTCGAGCAGTCCTTTGGCACCCTCATGCTGCACCGACGTCTCGCGCGCGACTTTGAGGCGAAGCCGGCCAGCTCGGAGGCGTGGATCCACTGGTCCATGTCCGCCGTCATGCTCCGCCGCCTCACCCGCACCTCCACCCCGTCCTGGCGCGACCCTCCTGCCTGGCACACGGCATCCTTGACGAACGGGAGCGTCGATGAGGGAGCTCCTGGACAAGATCGAGACCCGGCAGCGGCTCATACGCGAGACGGCCGAGCAGCTGCTTGAGCAGATCAACCAGCTCACCGGGCAACTGGCAGCGGCCGAGCGCACCCTGGACCGTTTGAAGATCACTCACGAGACCGTGCTGGAGCTGGCCTCCGAGGACGGCACCGATCCGCCCGAGCCGCTGCCACCCGGATACCGCGAAGTCCTCACCCCCTTTGAGCAGGGCGGGGAAGGACTCCGGGCCAAGGACATCTGCCGGGCACTGGGCAACGGACTGGAACCGCGACACATCGAGAACATGCGCGCCAAGCTGAAACGCCTCGTCAACCGCGGCATCCTCACCGAGCCCGAGCCAGGCATTTTCATCCTGCCCCGGCCGGCAAGGCCCGACTCAACTCAGGCCGAATGAAAGCGTCATAGAACGCCCACTTAAGCTACCTGGCATTGCGCCCTGGCAGACCGTCGCTTGTCCGTCGGTCCCGGCGTGTGGTCAGGGTCGCAAGCCTCGGACTCCACGGGGTGTGCCGACGCCGGTGGGGCCGTCGTAGCCCAGGACGGCGGTGCACAGGTAGGTGCCGCCGCAGGAACCGTTTGAGCCCTGGGTGATGTCCCAGAACTTCCGGCGGTTGGCGTAGGGGTAGGAGTTGGGGCGGTCGTTTGGGCCTGGGGTGCCAGCCAGGGCATAACTGGCGGCGATCAGGGGGGTGGACAGGCTTGTGCCGCCGACCACTACCCAGCCCCCCAACTGAAACGTGTCGTATACGGCGAGGCCCGTCGCTGGGTCGGCGACCGCGGAGACGTCGGCGACGGTGCGCCGGGGGCAAAGGGGATCGGTCTGCCACGGCGGTTTCGGCTGGAACTGGGAGCAGCCGGAGCCGGCGCCGGTCCATGCGGATTCGTACCAGTGGCGTCGCTGCCTCTGCGGGCCGGGCACCGGCCGGCGGACACGGTCGAGGCGGGTTCCGCCGGCAGCAGTGACGTATTGGGAGGCAGCGGGCCAGTGGACCTTGAAACCGCTGTCACCCGAGGCGGCCACGAACGCGATGCCAGGGAAGTTGAAGTAGATCTGGTCGAGGGTCGGTTGGACGGGGTTCTCCCCGTTTGGGTCGACCCAGCTCATGGAGATGAACTTGGCGCCCTGGAGGCGGGCCTGTTGCACAGCCGTGAGCAGATTGCCAAAGGTGTCGTCGTTGGCTTCGACGAGCAGGATCTTGCAGTCAGGGCAGGCCGCACTGACTGCATCAGTGTCGAGGGCGGTCTCCAGTGCCCAGTCCTCACCTGGCGGTTGCGTCGGCGGGAGCGGTGTACTGCCGCCATTCTGGTTGATCTTGCGGAAGCAACCGTTGGCGGTGGTGCACGGCGGCAGCTTGAAGGTGCGGCGGTAGACCGCCAGATCACTCTCCGCGTTGGGATTGTCGAACGCATTGACGATGGCCACCGTCTGCCCGCGGCCGGCACGGCGGGGCAGTTGGTAGGCGCTCCGGATGTCGGCGGGCCCGTAGCCGGCCGGTCTCCTCCCCGGGGACAGGCTCCTCACCGCCGGGAGGTCGGTTCGGATCAAGGCCAGACAGGTGGCCTTGTCTGGACCTGGTGCGGGACTACATGCACGCCGGGACGTCACCGCCCTGTCGCCCTGTCCGTCCGCCGACGCCGCGGCCGGTGTCCGCCGCTCACCACCGTCCGGTGTCCGGGCATGCGCACCGGACGGGACGAAAGCTAGACTCACCAGCAAAGGCAGAGCCCCCAGCAGGGATCCCACGATGCGCCGCGCAGGCCGCATGATGCTCCTTCATGCCGTCGAATTCGCAGATGAACCCGACCAAGCCGTACGCGGCGGCTCTCACATGCCGTCGGACGCGCCGTGGCCCGGCGGACTTGCCAGACATCATCGGCAGCGCACTGATAGCGAACCGGCGAACAGCACCGGTTAGGGCACCCAAATGCAGTAGCTGACTCACCTCGACGGCCCACGTCGCAACCAGGGCCGAGCCCACCCGGGCCCCACTCCCCAGAAGAAGTAGGCCGACCGAAGCCTCGTGACCAGCAGCCCTGCCCCAACCTCACCTGGAAACGGACATCAAATCACGAACCGCCCTCTCAGGAGCACCGCCGCCTCGTCCTGGCCCGTCTCCCGCACCCACTGCCCGAGCCCGCCGCCCGCCTGGCCGACGCGCTGCGCACCGCGGCGGCCGAACTGAGCACACCGACCTGGTGACCTCCTCGTGTGCAGGTCCTCCCTTGCGCGTGCGGTAGTGTTTACCTGCACGATCACGCGGGTGACCGCAGGTGAGACGCATCGGGACGTGGCGCAGCTTGGTAGCGCACTTGACTGGGGGTCAAGGGGTCGCAGGTTCAAATCCTGTCGTCCCGACGGTGCGAAGGGTCTTCGCAGGTGAAAGCCTGTGAGGACCCTTTTTGCGTAGGTCGTTTCCCCTCTTCGAGATTGAGCTGTGCGCCCGAACCGGGCGCTGACTGTCGCCCCGCATCATCACCGGCGGTTCGCCGTGTCCGCACACTCATGCCTGCGGCGAAGCGGCAAGCGCCTTGTGTCGAGCCTGGACTCCTCGGGGGATGTGAGGGAGACTCTCAATTCCATATAGCGAGAATGTAATTCTCGCATGCTCGTTCACGTTCTCGCCGTGGTGTGTACCGGGACACCGGCAGGGAGGCCCGATGCTGTTTGAGTTCGACGCGGAGCAGCGCCTGTGGCGGGACACCGTGCACGAGGTCGTCGCCAAGGAGTGCCCGCCGGCGCTGGTCCGTGGTGTCGTCGACGACGGTGCCGACCCGGCTCCGCTGTGGCGGGTCTACGCCGACCTGGGCTGGACCGAGCTGGCCGACCCGGCGGACGCGGTCGAGTTGGCCATCGTCCTGGAGGAGCTGGGCCGGGCCACGGACCCCACGCCCTATCTCGCGACGATGACCCAGTTCGCCCCCCTCGCACCGCACTTCGCCGGCCCGGGACAGTCCGGCACCGGTGTTTTCGCGGGAGTATCCGCCCGCGCGGTTGGCGGCGGCTGGGTGCTGCAGGGCACCGCGCGCCATGTGCTGGACGGGGATCGGGCCGAGTTACTGGCCGTCGTGACCGAGGCGGGCGTGTTCGTGGTGCCCGCCGC
Source organism: Streptomyces sp. NPDC048275 (assembly GCF_040652275.1). Lineage (NCBI taxonomy): Bacteria > Bacillati > Actinomycetota > Actinomycetes > Kitasatosporales > Streptomycetaceae > Streptomyces > Streptomyces sp. NPDC048275. The sequence continues at coordinate 27,733 of NZ_JBEZLR010000041.1, read as the reverse complement.
CGAGGTGACCGCCGTACGCACTCCCGTCTTCGACCCCGTGCTGCATGTCGCCGACGTCTCGTTTCCCGGGGTGCGGGTGACCGACCGGGCGCGCAGCACCGCCGACCCGGAAGCCGCCCGTCAACTCGCGGTCACGGGCATGGCGTTGACGATGGTCGGCGCCTGTCGCCGGGCCCTCGACCTGGTCCTCGACCATGTCCGCACCCGCCGTCAGTTCGACGCTCCCATCGGCTCGTTCCAGGCCGTGCAGCACAAGGCGGCGGACATGCACGTGGCGGTGGAGCGGGCACGGGCCCTCGGCTACTACGCGGCGCTGACGATCGCCGCCGACGACCCGCGTCGCCGGCTCGCCGCCGCCATGGCCAAGGCGGCGGCGGGCGAGTGCCAGGCCCTGGTGTTCCGCCACGGGGTGCAGCTGTCCGGGGCGATGGGCCACACCTGGGAGAACGACCTCCAATTCGCCATCAAGCGGGCCAAGGCAGGTGAGCTGATGCTGGGCGGCGCGATCGAGCACCGGGCGTTGATAGCGGAGGAGTGCCATGCGATTGACCTTTGACGCCGACGTCGAGGCCTTCCGCGCCGAATTCGCGGCGTTCCTGGAGGCCAACCTCCCCGCGGAGGCGGAGGCAACCGAACGGTCCCGTTCCACAGGGCACATCCCCGAGTGGGCGAGGCGCTGGCAGCGCCTCCAGTTCGACGCCGGCTGGCTGCTGCCGGGCAACCCACCGGAGTTCGGCGGACGGGGCGCCACCGTCCTCCAGCAGTACGTCCATCTGGAGGAGCTGTCCCGGCGTCGCATCTGCCACAGCTTCAACCCCCAGGGTGTCGGCATCATCGCCGCCTCGCTGCTGTCCTTCGGCACCGAGGAGCAGAAGCACCGCTGGGCCGTGCCCATCCTGCGCGCCGAGATCACCGCGGCCCTCGGTATGAGCGAACCTGGCGCCGGTTCCGACCTCGCCTCCCTGCGCACCCGTGCCGTCGCGGACGGCGATCACTTCGTCGTCGACGGACAGAAGGTGTGGACGTCCGGCGCCCACGACGCGGACGTCCTGCTCACCTTCGTCCGCACCGACCCCGCGGCCCCCAAGCACAAGGGGATCAGTGCGCTGCTGATCCCCACCGACAGCCCCGGGGTGACCCGCCGTCCGTTCGCCTCGTACACCGGCCCCGAGGACAAGGACTTCAACGAGGTCTTCTTCGAGGACGTGCGCGTCCCCGCCGAGAACCTCGTCGGCCCGCTCGACCAGGGCTGGCGGGTGGCCAATGGCTCACTCGGGCACGAGCGCACCCTGATGTGGCTGGGCGAGACCGAGCGGATGGGCGACGTCGTACGGGACTTCCGCCCGACCACACCCCTCGACAAGGACTGGTACGCCACCCTCGTCATGGACCTCCAGGCGTTGCGCCTGCTCGGCTCGGCCGCCCTGGCCCGCGCCGCCCGGGGCGAGCAGGACGTACCCGCCCTGTCCGTCCTCAAGGTGCTCGGTTCGGAGGCCTCGCAGCGGGCCCTGGAACGGGCCTTGGAGGCGGCCGGGCCGGACGGGCTCGTACATCCGGCGACAACAGCGCCGTACTACCACATGAGCTACGACGACAACTCCGCCAGCTGGTTCAACCGCTACGCGCGCAGCTTCGGCGGCACCATCGCCGGCGGCACGTCCGAGATCCAGCGCACGATCATCGCCGGGCGTGTGCTCGGCCTGCCCCGTGGCTGAGGAGCCGTCGTGCGGATCCGGTACGAGACGCAGGACCCCGTCACGACCCTCACTCTGAATCGGGCCGAAGGTGCCGGCGGCGGCGCCGCAACACGACCGCCCCGGCCGAAAGATCCGGCCGGGGCGGTGCAGTCGGGCCCGCTGGGCGCCGACGGTAGGTCAGGCGAGGGTCGCGAGCGCTTCGTTCCAGGTCGTCGACGGGCGCATGACCGCCGCGGACTTGGCGGGGTCGGGCTGGTAGTAGCCGCCGATGTCGGCGGGCTTGCCCTGGACCGCGAGCAGTTCGCCGACGATCGTCTGCTCCTGCGCGGTGAGCGTCTCGGCGAGCGGGGCGAACGCCTTGGCGAGGTCGGCGTCGTCGGTCTGCTTGGCCAGCTCCTGCGCCCAGTAGAGGCCCAGGTAGAAGTGGCTGCCGCGGTTGTCGATGCCACCGACGCGACGGGTCGGCGACTTGTCCTCGTTGAGGAAGGTCGCCGTGGCGCGGTCGAGGGTGTCGGCGAGCACCTGGGCGCGCGCGTTGCCCGTGGTCTGCGCCAGGTGCTCGAAGCTGGCCGCGAGGGCGAAGAACTCGCCCAGGCTGTCCCAGCGCAGGTAGTTCTCCTTGACCAGCTGCTGGACGTGCTTCGGGGCGGAGCCGCCGGCGCCCGTCTCGAACAGGCCGCCACCCGCCATCAGCGGGACGACCGACAGCATCTTGGCGCTGGTGCCCAGCTCCAGGATCGGGAACAGGTCGGTCAGGTAGTCACGCAGGACGTTGCCCGTGACCGAGATCGTGTTCAGACCCTTGCGGATGCGCTCCAGGGAGAACTTCGTCGCCTCGACCGGGGACAGGATCTTGATCTCCAGGCCCTCGGTGTCGTGCTCCGGCAGGTACGCGTTGACCTTCGCGATGAGCTGCGCGTCGTGCGCGCGGGACTCGTCGAGCCAGAACACCGCCGGGTCGCCGGTCGCGCGGGCGCGGGTGACGGCCAGCTTGACCCAGTCCTTGATCGGGTCGTCCTTGGTCTGGCAGGAGCGGAAGATGTCGCCGGCGGAGACGGTCTGCTCCAGGACGACGTTGCCGGCCTGGTCGACGAGACGGACCGTACCGGTGGTCGGGATCTCGAAGGTCTTGTCGTGGCTGCCGTACTCCTCGGCCTTCTGCGCCATCAGACCGACGTTCGGGACCGAGCCCATCGTCGCCGGGTCGAAGGCGCCGTTGGCGCGGCAGTCGTCGAGGACGACCTGGTAGACACCGGCGTAGCTGCTGTCCGGGAGGACCGCGAGGGTGTCGTGCTCCTGGCCGTCCGGGCCCCACATGTGGCCTGAGGTGCGGATCATCGCCGGCATGGAGGCGTCGACGATCACGTCGGACGGAACATGCAGGTTGGTGATGCCCTTGTCGGAGTCGACCATTGCCAGCTCCGGGCCCTCGGCGAGCTCGGCGTCGAAGGAGGCCTTGATCTCGGCGCCCTCGGGCAGGGCCTCCAGGCCCTTGTAGATGCCGCCGAGACCGTCGTTCGGGGTCAGACCGGCGGCGGCGAGCGTCGCGCCGTACTGCGCGAACGTCTTCGGGAAGAAGGCGCGCACCACGTGACCGAAAATGATCGGGTCGGAGACCTTCATCATCGTGGCCTTGAGGTGCACGGAGAACAGCACGCCCTCGGCCTTGGCCCTGGCGATCTGCGCGGTGAGGAACTCGCGCAGCGGCGCGACGTGCATGACCGACGCGTCCACGACCTCGTCCGCGAGGACGGGTACGGACTCACGCAGCACGGTGGTGGAGCCGTCGTCGCCCGCCAGCTCGATACGCAGCGAGCCGGCCTCGGTGATCACCGCGGACTTCTCGGTGGAGCGGAAGTCGTCGACGCCCATGGTGGCGACGTTCGTCTTCGACTCGGGGGTCCAGGCGCCCATGCGGTGCGGGTGGGTCTTGGCGTAGTTCTTGACCGACGCGGGGGCGCGCCGGTCGGAGTTGCCCTCGCGCAGTACCGGGTTCACGGCGGAGCCCTTGACCTTGTCGTAGCGGGCGCGGATGTCGCGCTCCTCGTCCGACTTCGGGTCGTCCGGGTAGGCCGGCAGTGCGTAGCCCTGCTCCTGCAGCTCGACGATCGCGGCCTTCAGCTGCGGGATCGAGGCCGAGATGTTCGGCAGCTTGATGATGTTCGCCTCGGGGGTCTTCGCCAGTTCACCGAGCTCGGCGAGAGCGTCGGGAACGCGCTGCTCCTCCTGGAGGAACTCGGGGAAGAGCGCGAGAATGCGCCCGGCCAGCGAGATGTCACGGGTCTCCACAGCGACACCCGCCTGCGAGGCGTACGCCTGGACCACCGGCAGGAACGAATACGTCGCCAGGGCCGGGGCCTCGTCAGTGTGCGTGTAAATGATGGTCGAGTCAGTCACCGGGTGCTCCGCTCCACGTCTGCAACATTGCTCGATATCAAGATATCTCGTGAGCAGCCTCGGCTCGACAGGGGTCCGCAGCAGGCAACCGATCAGGACGGCCGCGGCACAGAAAAAGCGGAAAGTGTGTGCCGCCTGCAACCGCTCCTCCGACTTTGCGGTCCTTTTAGATGATCATTGAACTATGGCGACGGCAGGGCGCCCCGCCCCCGTCGTCCGAACGAAAGCGAACCATGAGATATCGCACGCGAGTGACGGCCCCCGTGGCCGCCCTTATCGGCACGGCCGCGGCGCTCACCGTGGGGACCACGGCGGCGCACGCCCAGGCCCCGGCCTCACGGCGTCCGGGCACCCCGGGTGGGGAGACCCTCCCCGAGCCGGACCCGGTCTACCCGGCCCTCGGCAACGACGGCTACCGCGTGAGCGCCTATCACCTCGACCTCTCGTACGACGCGACGAGCCGCCTGGTCGACGCCACCGCGACCCTCACTCTGCGGGCGACCCAGAACCTCTCCCGCTTCTCCCTCGACGCGCTCGGCCTGGACGTCCAGGCCGTGCGGGTCGGTGGGCGCCCGGCCACCTTCGAGCAGGTGGACGAAAAGCTGCGGGTCACGCCCGCCCGGACCCTGCCGAAGCATGCCACTGTCACGGTCCGCGTCGAGTACTCCGCCGACCCGAGCCGGTCGCTCCCTGGGCTCGCCTACACCGGCTGGGTCGTCACCCCCGACGGATTCGCGGTGTGCGCCCAGCCGAACTTGGCGCACACCGTCTTCCCCTGCAACGACCACCCCACGGACAAGGCGGCCTTCAGCTTCCGCATCACCGTCCCCAGCGGTCTGCGCGGCGTCGCGAACGGCACCCTGGTCCGCACGGAGGACCTGAACGGCGACCGGACCGCGTACACCTATGTCTCCCGCTCCCCGATGGCCACCGAGCTGGTGCAGATAACGGTCGGCGACTATACGGTGACGCACCGGGAAGGTCCCCATGGGCTGCCGCTGCGGGACGTCGTCCCGACCGCGCGGGCCGCCGCCCTCGAACCCGCGCTCGCTCTCACGCCCGGCCAGCTCGAGTGGCTGGAGCAGCGGCTCGGCGCCTTCCCGCTCGAGACGTACGGCCTGCTGCCGTGCAATTCCGACGACCCGAAGGCCTTCGACTTCACGGGCCTGGAGACGCAGACCCTCACGCTGTACAAGCCGAACTTCCTGCTCCAGGAGGAGAAGAAGATCGGCTCGCACATGATGCACGAGCTGGTCCACTCCTGGTTCGGCAACAGCGTCAGCCCCGCCAGCTGGGCCGACCTGTGGCTGAACGAGGGCCACGCGGACTACTACGGGCTGCTGTACCGCTACGAGCGCGGCTGGGCCGACGGGCTCGGCCTCCTCAGCTTGGAAGCCCGGATGAAGGACACGTACGCCAGGGGCGACCTGTGGCGGCAGTCCTCGGGGCCGGTCGCGGCGCCGAACGCCGCGAACCTCTTCGACAATCAGCGCTACCTGGGCGGTGTCCTGGTGCTGTACGCGCTGCGCGAACTCGTCGGCGAGGACGTCTTCCAGCGCATCGAGCGCACCTTCCTGGAGCGCCACCGCAATTCCGCCGCGAGCACCGAGGACTACATCGCGGTCGCCTCAGAGGTCTCGGGGCAGGACCTGTCCGGCTTCCTGAGGGACTGGCTGTACGGCACGAAGACGCCCCGTATGCCGAACCATCCGGACTGGACGGTCGCCCCGGTGCCCCCGGGCCTGGTCGCACCCCGTAACCGCGTTCCCGGCCACTACCCCGACTCGACCGCCACCCTCTGACGACGTACGGCGCGGAGCCGGGCGGGCTTGCTTCGCCCGGCTCTACATCCGTGTCGGGGCCTCGCGCTGATGCGGGATGCCCGACTCCAGAAGCTCCGCTCCACCGGGCTGCAGCGCCACCGTCCGGGTGGGCGCCGGAATCCGGATGCCCTCGTCGCGGTACCGCTTGTGCAGACGCTTGATGAACTCGTGCTTGATCCGGTACTGGTCGCTGAACTCGCCCACGCCGAGGATGATGTTGAGGCTGATGCGGGAGTCGCCGAAGGTGTGGAAGCGCACGGCGGGCTCGTGGTCCGGGACGGCGCCGGTGATCTCGGTCATCGTCTCCGTGACCACCTCGGTGGTCACTCGCTCGACGTGCTCCAGGTCGCTGTCATAGCCGACGCCGACCTGGACGATGAGGGTCATCTGCTGCTCGGGGCGGTTGAAGTTGGTCATGTTGGTGCGCGCGAGCCGGTCGTTGGGGATGATGACCAGGTTGTTGGAGAGCTGTCGTATCGTCGTGTTGCGCCAGTTGATATCGACGACGTAGCCCTCCTCACCGCTGCTGAGGCGGATGTAGTCGCCGGGCTGGACCGTCTTCGCGGCGAGGATGTGGACGCCCGCGAAGAGGTTGGCGAGCGTGTCCTGCAGGGCCAGCGCGACGGCCAGACCACCCACACCCAGGGCCGTGAGCAGCGGGGCTATGGAGATCCCCAGCGTCTGCAGGACGACGAGGAAGCCCATCGCCAGCACCACGACCCGGGTGATGTTGACGAAGATGGTGGCCGAACCGGCGACCCCCGACCGCGACTGGGCCAGTGATCGCACCAGGCCGGTGATGAGCCGGGCCGCGGTGAGCGTCGCGACGAAGAGGAGCACAACCGTCAGGACCTTGTTGACGTTGTGCCCGACCGGAGCGGTCAGCGGAAGCACCGCGGCCGCCGCCGAGACGCCCGCGGCGATCGCCCCCCAGGGAACGAGAGTTCGCAGCGCGTCGACGAGGAAGTCGTCGCCGCTCCACCGGGTGCGCAACGCGTGCTTGCCGAGCCAGCGCAGCAGCACGCGCAACAGGAAGGCCGCCAGGAGGCTCGCGACCACGGCGATTCCGGCGACCATCAGGTCGTCCAGGGTGAGGGAGCGTTTCACCGGCAGCCTCCCGTGCGAACGAAGGGAAGGCCCGCGGGCCGGATGTGCTGTGTCGTCACTTGCCACCTGCTCGAATCCGGGAATGCACGATCACGCCCGGACAGGTGTTCGTCGTCCGGGGAGACCGCTCATCCTGCCGTATTCGCGCGTACGTTCCGTACCGGGCCGCACAGTTCCGGCTCCGCTGTCCGCCCGTCACCAGGCGTGCGGTGCCCCGTCGTTGACGACCGGCGACGGCCGGGGTTCCGCTCAGATCACCTTCAGACGCACCAGCGCCCCCAGTGTCAGCGCCCCCGGAAGCAGCGGCAGCCACACCGTGATGATCCGGTACGCCAGCACCACCGCGGTTGCCACGGCCACCGGACCGCCCGCCGCCACCAACGCGACGATCAGGGCCGCCTCCACCGAGCCGATCCCGCCCGGCGTGGGAACCACCGCGACCGCGGCCGTCGCCGCCAGGTACGCGACCGCCATGTGCATGGGTGGCACGGGCAACTGCAGCGCCTGCCCCACCGCCGTCAGTCCGGCGGCCTGCAACAGGGGGAAGGCGAGCGATCCGCCCCACAGGGCCAGCGCGCGAGCCGGACGGGTGTGCACGGAGCGTGCCTCGCCGAGCGCGGTGCGCACGAAGGAGAACACGGCCGTGCGCAGCCGACGTACGAGTAGGAGCGCCGCCGCCGCGACGCAGAGGATCAGGCCCGCGGTGAGCAGCAGGGGGCCGATCGCCCCGGCCGGGAGGAGTCCTCCCATGCGCAGCGCTCCGGGGAACGCGATGAGCAGGCCCATCAGCAGGCCCACGCGGGCGATCGACTCCGCGAGCAGATAGAGCGCGAGCGCGGCCGACGAGCGGGCGAGCGGGACGCCGCACACCGTCATGAAGCGCAGATTCACCGCGCTGGCGCCCAGGCCCGTCGGCAGCAGATGGTTGGCCGCGCCCGCCGCGAACTGGGTGGCGAGCAGTCGGCGCGCGGGCAGCCGCTCCATGACGGCGCCCTGGCGTGTGACGGCCGCGGCGACCCAGGTCAGGCAGGTCGCGAGGGCCGCCGCGAGCAGCCACGGCCACTCGGCCCTGCGCAGATGGCCGAAGCCCTCCACGAGCACGGACCAGTGGCGCACCGCGACCACGAGCACGAGGGCGAGCGGGAGCATGCACAGGACCGTCCGGAGGGGGAAGCGCCGGGGGCGGCCCTCGGGCTCTTGGGTCAGTTCCTTGGAAAAGCGAACGGCTGTCACATCGGGAGAGGTTTTCCACGCCGCACCAACGTGGGGTTGCGGGCGTGGGTCCGGCGGCTGACACGTCGGGCAAGGTGAGGCAGGGGGCCGGGTCGTCAGAGCTGCGGTCACAGGTGCCGTCATGGGTTCCTTTCGATGCGTGGACTTCCCCCGGTGTGTGGACTTCCCCCGGTGACCATTGACCTCAACAATGCTTGAGGTCGTACGGTCACTTGCATGAGCATGGAGACCACAGCCTGGACCCAGCTGCACAGCGTCATGAACGCGCAGCAGGAGCGCCGCCCCTTCGCCCGCGCGACACTGCGCCGTATCGCCGCCTTCGCCCGTCCGCATCGCCGCAGAATCGGCCAGTTCGTGGTCCTCAGCGTGCTGACCGCCTTGCTGGCCGTCGCGACGCCGGTCCTCGCCGGGCGCGTCGTCGACGCCATCGTGTCCGGCGGCGACGAGTCCACCGTCATCCGCCTTGCCGTGCTCATCGCCCTCATCGCGCTCGCTGAGGCGGCGTTCGGGATCCTGGGCCGCTGGCTGTCGGCGACGCTCGGCGAAGGACTCATCCTCGATCTGCGGACGGCTGTGTTCGATCATGTGCAGCGCATGCCGGTTGCGTTCTTCACACGTACCCGTACGGGAGCGCTAGTCAGCCGACTCAACAACGACGTGATCGGAGCGCAGCGCGCCTTCAGCAACACCCTGTCCGGAGTCGTCGCCAATCTCGTGACGCTGCTTCTCACCCTCGCCGTCATGCTGACCCTGTCCTGGCAGATCACACTGCTCGCGCTGGCGCTGCTGCCCGTGTTCGTGGTGCCCGCGCGCCGGATGGGCAGCCGGATGGCCAAGCTCCAGCGGGAAGCCGCGAACCTGAACGCGGCCATGGGCACCCGGATGACCGAGCGGTTCTCCGCGCCCGGTGCCACCCTCATCAAGCTCTTCGGACGGCCCGAGGACGAGTCCGCGCAGTTCGCGGCGCGGGCCCGGCGGGTGCGGGACATCGGGGTGCGTACGGCGATGGCGCAGTCGGCGTTCATCACGGCCCTCACGCTCGTCTCCGCCCTGGCGCTCGCGCTGGTGTACGGGCTCGGCGGCTGGTTCGCGCTGCGCGGCAGCCTGGAGCCGGGCGCCGTCGTGTCGCTGGCGCTGCTGCTCACCCGCCTGTACGCGCCGCTCACGTCGCTGGCCGGGGCGCGCGTAGAGGTCATGAGCGCCCTGGTGAGCTTCGAGCGGGTCTTCGAGGTGCTCGACCTCAAGCCGCTCATCGAGGAGAAACCGGCTGCCCGCAAGGTCCCGGAGGGGCCGGCGTCCGTCGAGTTCGACGGTGTGCGCTTCGCCTACCCCTCCGCCGACAAGGTCTCGCTGGCCTCCCTGGAGGAAGTCGCCACCCTCGACACCCGTGGCGGTGCCGAGGTCCTGCGCGGTGTCTCCTTCCGCGCCGAGCCCGGCCAGACCGTCGCGCTCGTCGGCTCCTCCGGCGCCGGAAAGTCGACCATCGCACAGCTGCTGCCGCGCCTGTACGACACCGACGACGGCGTCGTCCGCATCGGCGGCGTCGATGTCCGCGACCTGAGCACCGAGTCCATGCGCGAGACCCTCGGCATGGTCACGCAGGACGGGCACCTGTTCCACGACTCGGTGCGGGCGAACCTGCTGCTGGCCCGCCCGTCCGCGACCGAGGACGACCTGTGGGACGTACTGCGCCGAGCCCGGCTGGAAGACCTCGTACGCTCCCTGCCCGACGGCCTCGACACCGTCGTCGGCGAGCGCGGCTACCGGCTCTCCGGCGGCGAGCGCCAGCGCATGACCATCGCCCGGCTGCTGCTCGCCCGCCAACGTGTCGTCATCCTCGACGAGGCCACCGCCCATCTGGACAACACCTCGGAGGCGGCGGTCCAGGAGGCACTCACCGAGGCACTGGAGGGGCGGACGGCCGTGGTCATCGCGCACCGGCTGTCCACCGTGCGCTCCGCCGACGTGATCCTCGTCGTCGAGGCCGGTCGGATCGTGGAGCGGGGCACACACGAGGAACTGCTCGCCGTGGACGGGCGGTACGCGGAGCTGTACCGGACGCAGTTCAGCAAGTCCGCGACGAACGGGGTGGCGTACGGCGGAGGCGTGACGAAAATCGCGGAGTCCCCGGAGGCGGTGGCGTAGGCACGGGCCGGCGCCCGCCGTACTCTGACGGGCGTCGGTGCGTACCCGTCGGCGGGACGCGACTTTCTTCACGGGCGTCGCCCGCCGGCTGCCACGGCGACCGCTGCAGCCTCGGCGTTGATCCCCAGCCTCTCCGCTGCGCGCCAAAGCAACGCCGGTTCACCGGTTGGTTCCACCGCTGCGGCCAGCAGGAACCCACGAGCCTCTTTCGGAAGTCCGGCGATTCTGCGCACGTAGGCCTTCTGAATACGGTCCCCGACGGGCTGGACACTCGGAAGACCAAAGCCGCCAGCCAGTTCCACCGGCGTCGACATCTTCGGAAGCGGCCGACGTCGACCGGTGGTTCCCATCCTGACCAGGCACCTGCGACACCAACCCTGGATCGCCCGGATCGGGCCGGCCGACACCGAACGCGTGATCGCGCTGCACCGCAGGTGCTCCGCATACACGCTGTGGAGCCGCTACCACAGGGCGATGGGCGACCCCCACACCTACCTGGGCGGCCTGCTCGCCCGACCGGGCTCGGTCCACCTGGCGGTGCGCCACCCCGGTGGCCGTCTCGTGGCCGTGGGACACCTGATGCCGGACGACGACCGCGTGGAGGCGGCACTGCTCGTGGAGGATCCATGGCAGAACCACGGGCTTGGTACCACGCTGCTCCGCCATCTCGGGGGCCACGCCGTTCACCAGGGTTGGAGGGAGGTCTACGGCCTCGTCCTGCCAGGTGACGAACGGATCCTCGCCATGCTGCGCCGCACCGCGATCCCTGTTCAGCGGGTCGAGGAGGAGGGCGTGATGACGGTCTGGGCGGACACCGACGACATCGCCGACGCCCTCCCGCTTCGGCGAGGCCGACACCGGCATCCGATCCGGGCCGGCGACTCGTGAACGCCGACGGCGCCACGTACCGGAGCGAAGCAGCACACGGCGTCCTGGCAGCCGGATGACGGCAGGCAAGAACCGACGCGGTCACCGACAGCCGGCGCGGGTCACCGGCCTCAGAGCCCCATGGAAGCAGGCCGGGAAACCGTCGGCGAACAACTGCTCAGGGTTGGTCGCCTGGCCGTCCCCGCCGAGCTCGTCGGGCATACGCGGGTTCCGTGGCACCTGCAGGACCACGACTTCGCCGTCGAGATGCCGAGGACGAGCGCTCAGCCGTTCAAGGACGCCACATAGGGCGACAACTTGGCTGGGTTCATGACCCACATGATCCGGTCGATGCCCTCCGCAGACACATCCACGGACAGCAGGGCCACGGCGTTCCCGGCGGAGGAGACAAGCACGGCCGGCCGCCCGTTGGCCTCCGCCCACCGCAGCTGCGCCTGGGGCCAGAAACGCGGCGCGAATGCCACGAGGAACTTGGAGACATGCGTACGTCCGACGACCGGGACCTTCGAGGCGCCGCGTACCCCACCACCGTCGGAGTAGCTGACGACGTCCGCGGCGAGGACCTGTTCGAGCACCGCCAGATTCCCGGTCCGTGCGGCGTCCAGGAACACCTCCAGCAAGCGCTGGTGCTCGGCGGAGCTGACCCGCTCCCTGCGCTCGGCGGCCAGGTGCCTGCGGGCCCGGCTGAACAGCTGGCGGCTGTTGGCCTCGGTCGTCTCCAGGATGTGCGCGACCTGCCGGTACGGGTACTCGAAGGCCTCGCGCAGGACATAGGCGGCCCGTTCCACCGGGTTCAGCTTCTCGAGGAGCAGCAGGACCGCCAGTTCCACGGCCTCGGCCCGCTCCGCCCCCACCAGCGGGTCCAGGCTGGTGTTGACCGGCTCGGGCAGCCACGGCCCCACGTACGACTCCCGCCGCACCCGGGCGGACTGGGCGAAGTTGATGGCCAGACGTGTCGTGATCGTCGTCAGGAAGGCCGCCGGTTCGAGGACTTGCTCTCGGTCGGCTTCCTGCCAGCGCAGCCAGGCGTCCTGCACGATGTCCTCGGCCTCCACCGCGCTGCCGAGCACGCGGTAGGCGATGCCGAACAACTTTGGGCGCACCGCGAGGAAGTCCTTCGTCGCCCGGTCGAGGGATGCGGCGTCGTCGCCAGCGTGCATGGTCGCCCCTTACGGCTTGATCGTCCTCATGCTACAAACCGGCGGAGCGGGGCGCTCGTTCAGCTGGGCGAACCCGGATCAGGCCAGCCGAGAGCCAGCGCCAGCACAGACATGTCGGTCCGCTCGGGCAGCGGGACAAAGCCATGTCGGCGCAGCTCACCGATCACCTCGGCAGGCGAGGCCGGCCACATCCAGAACGCCTCCGCGTGCTCCCGCAGCACACGCCTCTGCGCACGCACCCAATAGTCGAACCGTGCGCGGATCCGACCGCCGTCGGCCGACATCACCATGCGCCCCCGTACTCGTGCCGACCGACCCGCTGCCCCGGGAAGACACGCACCACCTCCGCGTCAGGAAGCCGAGCAGGCGGGAGCTGAAGAAGCACCGAACCGCCGGGGACGAGCGCCCGGGCGATGGCCGGCCACGAGGCGCGGCGCGCGACAGGAGGCAGACAGGCGACGGTGTTGTGACAGATCGCCGCGTCCGCGACCCCGTACAGCCCTGCTTGGTCCCCCGACATCCAGCACGCCGATCCGAGCACTGCGCACGTCGCCGCTGTAGAGGTTGTGGACCTGTATCGCCTCCTGCTGCGCCTGGGGCACGTCGTAGAACTCGGCGCTGACGGTGTAGTCGTCCGGCTGTACCGGAACGGTCGGCGCTCGGGAAATGACAGTGTGCATGGCCGGCAAGACAGACGATGCGTTGCATCTGTGGCAACCGTGTGACCGCCTGCCGCGACGGCTCGGTCCTGGTGCTGTGAGGCAACCAGGGCCGGAGCCGTCGCGACCGAGGCCGAGGACGCCCTCAGGACTCCGTGGCGGGCATGAGGTCGCGCCGATGGCGTCGGACTCCACAAGTGCCTTGACGGTGCAGGGCGCCGCGGCGCCCTGCGTCCTCGTCCCACTTCGGTGACCGTGGGCGAAGTCACCCAGCCCAGCCGTAGCGATCGCGGGCCTTCGGGACCATTTCCGGGTCGACCTCTCCGGCCAGGGCCAGCCGGTCCAGTGCCGCGACAACGATGGACTCGGCATCGACATGGAAGTAGCGGCGCACCGCATCCCGGGTGTCCGACAGTCCGAAACCGTCCGTCCCCAGCGAGGAGTAGTCCTGCTCGACCCATTGGCTGATCTGGTCGGGGACCTGGCGCATCCAGTCGCTGACGGCCAGGACCGGCCCCTCGGCCCCGGCGAGCGCGCGGGTCACGTAGGGGACGCGCTCCTCACCGCGCAACCGGGCCCGGTCGGCGTCCAGCGCGTCCCGGCGCAGCTCCGTCCAGGAGGTCACCGACCAGACGGCGGCGTGCACACCCCAATGCGCGGCGAGAAGTTCCTGGGCTTTCAGCGCCCAGTGGATCGCTGTGCCGGAGGCGAGCAACTGGATATGCGGCCCGGTGCCCTGCGCGTCCGACTCCCGGAACCGGTACAGGCCCCGCAGGATGCCCTCCTCCACCGTGGCCCCCGACGGCATGGCCGGCTGGCGCTTGGGCTCGTTGTAGACCGTCAAGTAGTAGAAGACGTCCTCGGGTTGCTCCCCGTACATCCGCCGGAGCCCTTCCCTGACGATCACCGCGATCTCGTAGGCGAAGGCCGGGTCGTAGCTCACCGCCGCCGGATTGGTGGAGGCCAGCAGATGGGAGTGACCGTCCGCGTGCTGCAGCCCTTCGCCGGTCATCGTCGTGCGCCCGGCCGTCGCTCCGACCACGAACCCGCGCCCCATTTGGTCGGCGAGCGCCCAGAACTGGTCACCGGTGCGCTGGAACCCGAACATCGCGTAGAAGATGTAGAAGGGGATCATCGGTTCGCCGTGTGTGGCGTACGAGGTCGCCGCGGCGGTGAACTCGGCCATGGAACCGGCCTCGGTGATGCCTTCATCGATCAGTTGGCCGTTCTTGGCCTCCCGGTAGTAGAGCAGCTGATCCGCGTCCACCGGCTCGTAGGTCTGCCCCTGCGGGGCGTAGATCCCGGCAGTCGGGAAGAGGGACTCCATGCCGAACGTTCGGGCCTCATCGGGGATGATCGGCACCCAGCGCGGCCCCGTCTCGTCATCCCGCATCAGATCCTTGACCAGCCGGACCAGCGCCATGGTGGTGGCGACTTCCTGCTTCCCGAAACCCATGTGCAGGGCCTCGAAGGGGCGGGGCGGCGGCTGCTTCAGCGGTTTGGGGACGACGGTACGCGCCGGGGCGGGGCCGCCCAGAGCGGTGCGCCGGTCGCGCAGGTACTGCACCTCCGGTGAGTTCTCGCCGGGATGCCAGTAGGGCACCAGGTCGCCGCTGAGCGCACTGTCCGGAATGGGCAGCTCCAGCACGTCGCGCATCTGGCGGAACTGGGCCATGGTGAGCTTCTTCATCTGGTGGTTGGCATTGCGCGACTCGAAGTCCCGCCCCAGCGTGTGGCCCTTGACCGTCTGGGCAAGGATGACGGTCGGCTGCCCGCGGTGCTCGGTCGCGGCACGGTAGGCCGCATACACCTTGAGCGGTTCGTGGCCACCACGCGCGTTGCTGAACAGCTCGGCGAGTTGGGCGTCGCTCAGTCCCGCCGCGATGCCGGAGAGCGCGTCATTGGTGAAGAAGTGTTCGCGTATGTAGGCAGCGTCCCGGGCGGCATACGTCTGCATCTGGGCGTCGGGCACCTCACCGAGGCGTCGGACGAGAGAGCCGTCGGTGTCCAGGCGCAGGACGGGGTCCCATGCCTCGCCCCACAAGGACTTCACCACGTTCCAGCCCGCTCCGCGGAACCGGGCCTCCAACTCCTGGACGATCTTGGAGTTGGACCGTACGGGGCCGTCCAGGCGCTGCAGATTGCAGTTGACGACGAAGGTGAGGTTGTCGAGCCCCTCACGGGCGGCGAGCGCCAGTGCCGCGGTCGACTCGGGCTCGTCCATCTCCCCGTCGCCGAGAAAGGCCCACACCCGCGAGCCCGAGGTGTCCTTGATACCCCGGTCGTGCAGATAGCGGTTGAAGCGCGCCTGGTAGGTGGCGGCCAGCGGGCCCAGCCCCATGGACACGGTGGGGAACTCCCACAGCCACGGCAGCCGCCTGGGGTGCGGATACGACGGCAGCCCGTGGCCGTCGGCCTCCCGCCGGAAGCCGTCCAACTCCCGCTCGTGAAGCCGCCCTTCGAGGAACACCCGGGCGTAGATGCCGGGCGAGGCGTGCCCCTGCAGGTACAACTGGTCGCCGGAGCCGTCCAGTTCCTTGCCCCGGAAGAAGTGATTGAACCCGATCTCGTAGAGCCAGGCCGCCGAGGCATAGGTGGAAATGTGGCCGCCCAGGCCCAGACGGGAGCCCCGGGTCACCATCGCCGCCGCGTTCCACCGGTTCACGGCGGTGATCCGGGCTTCCATGGCGAGGTCGCCAGGGAACGTCGGCTGGGCCGACGCGGGGATCGTGTTGATGTAGTCGGAGGTGAGCAGGGCGGGTACGGAGATGCCGGCCTTGGTCGCGTACTCGTGCACACGCCGCAGGAGGTACGCCGCCCTGTCCCGTCCTGTGTTGCGCACGACGGCTTCGAGGGATGCCTGCCATTCGGCGGTTTCCTCGGTGTCGCGGTCGGGCAGCTGGTCGAGTTCACTCGTCGGGGAGGACTCAGCGGGCCGGGCCGGGTCAGTCATGGCAGCCTTCCTGTCACGCGTGGGGAGAAGAGGGGGCCGGCCACGGCACCGGAGACGTGCGCCGGCGCCGGGCGGCGGGGAATGCGCAGACGCGCGGGGTGAGTGCGGGTTCCGCTGTGGCGGTCAGCGCCGCACGAGCCACTGCGTGAGCGTCTCGTGGCCCGGGTGGGCCGTCGTCCGGGGCAGCAGCGACCGCTCCCCGACCATGGTGCCGAAGAACGGGGCGTGCGCGTCGGTGACCACGCCCCGCAGGTCGCCGCGGGCGGCCAGCAGCTTCGCGGTGAGGTCGTCGAGCCGGTACTCCTCGGGGCCGGCGATCTCCAGGACGCCGAACAGCGGCAACCCCACGGCGACATGGGCGAGTTCGGCCGCGACGTCGTCCGTCGACACCGGGCGTATCAGCACGGGCGCGACGTGCACGCCGTCCGCGTGCGCGGTCGAGCGGGACAAGGTGTCCACGGACTCGAAGAACGGCGTGGCGCGCACGAGGGAGTGCGGGATCGGCGAGCGCCGGGCCTGCTCCTCCTGGACCGCCTTCGCACGGAAGTAGCCCTGCTGCAGCCGGTCGGCTCCCACGACGGACAGAGCCACATAGTGCTCGACGCCCGCGGAGGCGGCGGCCTGCAGCAGGTTGGTGGTCGATGTGCCGAAGAACTCCACGCTCGTCGCCTCCGCGCGGGAGGGCGCGTCGGTGACGTCCACGATCACGTCGGTGCCGCGCAAGGCCACGGTGAGCCCTTGCCCCGTGATGACATCGACACCCTCGCGGCGTGAGGCGGGTACGACTTCCACACCGTGGTCGCGGAGCTTGGCGACAGTCCTGGAACCGATCAGGCCGGTGGCTCCTGCAACAACGACTCTCATCTGGGTCTCTTCCTGTCGGGGGGTCGGTGACCCCGCGGGTGCGTTCGTGACGGCGACGTCAACTCACAACACCTAGGACAGCGGTGGTGCCACTGTTGTGACACCACCTCACAACTTGACCGTGGACCGCCATGCGTGTCACAGATCCACGCCGTGGCCGGTCAATACCGGCGAAGGGTCATGGGGCCGCGACCGGGCACCCGACGGTGTGCTCCGCCCATGACATGGCGACCCACGGAAGGTGCACAACAGTGTCGGACAACCACGCAGCGCACATGCACGCATCCGGTGACCAGCCGGCGTCGGAGAGCTGGATGACCGCGGCGCGGGTGCTGCAGGACGCCGCGCCGCTGACGATCCCTGAAGGCGCCTCGGCGATGACCATTCAGGTCGAGTGGGAGCCCGGCGACCCGGGAACCCCGCCGCACCGCCACTCCGGGCCCGCCTTCGGGTACGTCGTCGAGGGCGCGGTCCGCTTCGAGCTCGAGGGCGAGCCGGAGCGGGTGGTGGCAGCCGGCGGAACGTTCTGGGAGCCGGGCGGTGACGTGATCCACTACCAGGACGGCAACGCGCTCAGCGACGCGCGGACCCGGTTCGTGGTGACCATGATGTGCGCGCCGGGAAAGCCCATGCTCGAACTCGTCTCCAAGGAGGAGCTGGAACAGCGCGCCGACCTGCGTGCCCCGCGGCCCACCGGGTGAGGCCACCGGCGCGCGGCCACTCCGCGGGAGGACGCGACACGGGATGAGCGCCACCGACGCCGTGCACGCCCTGCTGACCACGCTGTTCGCGGGCGCGGCCGTCTACGCGGTGCGGTAGCGCTCCTCCCGGCCGGCTCGGCATGGCGCGGCCGCGTCGACCATCTCCTGCACGCAAGGCGCTTGTCCTACGTGCTCGGAATGGCCGCGATGGTCTGGATGCTCCGGACACCGCTCGCCGCGCACCACGCACCGGCTGTCGGGGAGTCGACGACCGGCTCCCTGGTCACTGCCGGGCCGGCCCTGTGCGTGCTCGCCTGCGCGCTGCGCTCGCTGCGCGCCACATCGGACACTGCGGGCGTCCTCCCGCACTCTCAGCTCTACGGCCGCTTCTGGGACGGCTCGATGGCCCTGCGCACCGCGGTCATGCTGGTCATGTCCCCTTGACGATCATGACCGCTCGCCCCGCGTCACCGCGCGCCGAAGACGGCCTTGCTGCGCATCAGGAAGTCCGACAGATAGCTGTCGTGGGGCACCCCCGGCGCCATCCAATAGGTCGGGTGATCGCCGATGTACAGATTGGCGATGGTGGGCTCCGCCAGCAGCGCGTCCAGCAGCACCTCGTCGCGCGTCAGTGCCGACAGGACGAGCGAGTCGCGCAGTGGGGCGATACCGTCCGACCGGCTCCACGGCGCCACCCACACACAGGGGAAGGGCAGTCGGTGCGCAGCTGAACGGCGTCGGCCCGGTCGACCTGGTGGACGGCGGGACGCAGCACGGCACTGCCGTCGCCCAGGTCGTCGGCGATGCCGTCGCCGCCGAGCCAGGCCCGCGCCCCCGCCGCCACCGTCGCCAGATGGGCGCTGAGCGCGCGGGCCCGGTCCAGCGGGCACACCGGCAGGACGGCCCGCTCGTCCTGCGGCGGCAGACTGGGCAGGACCGACAGACGTGCCGCGACGGCCTCGGCGACCGGCTCCGGATCGCCTTCGACGAGGATCGCGGTGGCGTTGACGCACGCCGTGCCGGCTTCGTCGCCGACGGAGCCGACGATCGTGTCCAGGTGTGCACGCCAGTCCGTGTCCGCGGTGATGAGGATCTTCGTGCGGCCCGGCCCCTGGGGCAGCACCCGGGGGTCGTGGGCGTACCGGGCGAGCACGTCGTCACCGCCGTACACCACGGCCCGGTCGGCGCCGTGCACCAGCGTGTCGGCGGCCCGGTGGTCGGTGGGCAGCAGCACCACCTGGTCCTCGCCCACGCCGGCTTGACGCAGCGCGCCGACCAGCCGGTGCGGTGTGAACGGCTCGCGTCGCGAGGGGCGGACCGCGACGCGGTACCCCAACGCCAGCGCCTCCAGCCACAGCCGGTGGACGCCGGGGTGGTTGCCCGAGGCGTTGACGGCGAACACGTCGCCGCGCCGCGCCCACACCGCGTGCCCCGCCCGCAGGGCCGAGTCCCGCAGCCCCGTCGCGGCGCCTCGGGGCCTGCCCCGGTCGGCGGAGGCGCGGGCCTGCGCCCTTGACGTCCTGCCGGGGGTCGAAACCGAGCCGCGAGGCCCGGTCGAGCCAGAAACGCGACCCTGTCGCCGGGTCGAAGTGCCAGTGCATGGCGGCTCTGACGAACTCGTCCGGATCCACCCGGTCCGACGGGCCGGCATCCAGAAGGGTCGAAGCAGAGGACGGCATGGGTTTATGTCCCTTCTCGAAGGTGTGGGAGGGCGGTGCACTACGACCGGACCGGTCCGGTGCCACCGTTGGTATGCGGCACCGGACCGGTCACGAGGAGCGAACCTCACTCCACGAAATAGGAGTCGTGCTTGTCGAAGAACTTCGCGCGTTCCTCGTCCGTGGCGTCCGCCAGCTGCGACACCTGCTCGAAGTACTCCTCGCGCGGAGCGCCCGGTGTGAAAAGGAGCAGCATTTCGGCCGGGGCGTCGGAGTCGTTGCGGAAAGCGTGCAGACCGCCCTGTGGAACATGCAGGAAGTCGCCCTTGTGCGCATCCACCCACCGCGCGCCGTCGAAAAGACGAACCGTCCCGTCGAGAATGTAGAAGGACTCCGAAATCGTCTTGTGGAAGTGCGTCTTGGGGCCACCCGCCCGCGCCTTCATCTCGACGCGATAGAGCCCGAACTCGCCTCGTGTCGTGGTCGTGGTCGCCAGGTAGTGGATGGCGCCTTGGCCTCGTTCACCTAGATCGGGCGGGGTGCTCTCAGGGCGGAAATCCGCGCTGACTTCCCCGCTGTCTCCGAAGTACACCTGTTCCGGGTACGACATGGTTCACCATTCCTTGTCTCGCATACTTCCGTGCAGGAAAGACCGAGCCGTGTGTACGAAGAGGCTCAGCGGTTGAACAGTTCGAACACGACGGCCGGGTCTCCACCGAACCGCGTGCTGTGTGCCCGCGTGGTGGTGGTCAGGAAACGTCGTACGTACGTCTCGGGGGCCTCGTCGGTCAGCGCCTCGAGGTACGCGCGATGCGCCAGCAGTGAGTGCACCGCCCGCTCGAACCCCTGGTCAGCGCGTACGGCGTGGGTGGGGACCGGCGAGTTGGCGACGGCCACCCACCGCACGCCGTTCCACGGCCGCAGCCCCTGCTCACTCAGCTCCGGGAAGATCCAGCGGTTCCCGGCGTCCGCCGCGGCATCGAGGACGGCGCGCCCCACGGCCACGTGGTCCGGTGTGTTCCAGGTCCCCGGGCCCCAGGTCGCATGGTGGTTCAGGGTGATCACCAGTTCGGGACGGTGGCGGCGTATGGCCGCGGCGATGTCACGGCGCAAGGGGAGGCCGTACTCGATCACGCCGTCCCGGTGGCCGAGGAACTCCACCTCCGAGACACCTACGGCGGCGGCACTGGCGCGCTGTTCCTTCTCCCGCAGTGGCCCGGCCTCCTGGGGAGCCAGCGTGTCGATGCCGGCCTCGCCGCGCGTGGCGAGGACGTAGGCGACGTCCCGCCCGGCCTCGACCCAGGCGGCGACAGCGGCCGAGCATCCGTACTCGAGGTCATCGGGATGGGCCACCACGGCCAGGGCACGCTGCCAGTCCTCGGGCATGGGGCGCAGGGGTGGGGGAGACGCACTGGTCATCGTGTCTGCCTTCGTCAGTGGTTCGTGTGAGGGTGCGAGAGCCGCGGCGCGAGGGGTGGCTCCATCAGCCACCCGTGCGTGCGCCAGTGCACACGGTGAGGGACCGTGCTGGTGGGGCCCAGCGTCACGAAGGCCACCAGGGCCCCGCCGCACAGAAGCGCCGCGCACAGAGGCATCGCCCGGCTGAACGACGCGTCGAAGGCGGCGCCCGAGCGGTACGCGTCCGGGCCCATGCCCACGAGCAGGGGCAGGGCCGCCACGGCCACCAGACCGGATGCCCGCGCCGCCGCGTTGTTGATGCCGCTCGCCACTCCGGCGTTCCTCCCGTCCACGGACGAAAGGAGCGTCACGGTCAGCGGAGCGACCATCGTGACCATCCCGGCTCCGATGAGCAGCAGCGCGGGGAACACGTCTTTCAGGTACGAGGTGCCAGGGCCGACCCGCAGCATCATCACCATGCCCGCCGCGCACACGAGCGGGCCCACGGTGAGCGGGATGCGGGGACCGATGTGCCGGGCCAGTTCGCCCGCGTGGGACGAGAAGATCAGCATGATCACGGTGTTCGGCAGCATGGCAGCACCGGCTTCGAGCGCTGAGTACCCGACGACGATCTGCAGTTGGAGAGCGGTCAAGAAAAAGAAGCCGCCCAGCCCCGCGTATACGCACACGGTGGTCAGATTGACCGAGGTGAACTGACGGGCGGCGAACAGGGACAGCGGCATCATCGGGTCGGGGCTGCGCCGCTCCACAACCACGAACGCAACCCCCGCCACCACGGCCGCGACCGCCGTGACGGCGACGACGGCGCCACCATTGCGGGCCTCGGTCAGTGAGTACGTCGCCAGACCGAGCGCGAGGGCACCGAGGAATGCTCCAGGTACGTCGAACGCATGCCGCAGACGTGCGGTATGCCGCATCTCCTCGATCTCTGGAGAGGCGACCCCGATGGATTCCGGGACGTGACGGAGCGCGATCGGCACACACGCCAGGGCCAGCGGAACGTTCAGCAGGAAGGTCCAGCGCCAGCCGGGGCCGTCGACCAGCCAGCCTCCCAGGAACGGCCCGAGCGCCGCGCCGATACCACCGAATCCCGACCACAGACCGACCGCGCGCGGCCGGTCGTCGGGGTGGAACGAGGCCTCGATGAGCGCCAGCGAGCCGGGCGTCAGCAGGGCGCCGCCGACACCCTGGAGGGCGCGAGCCGCGATGAGCGTGCCGGTGTCGGGGGCCAGACCGCACAGCAAGGAGGCCACGGCGAACCACACCACGCCCAGCAGGAAGACCCGGCGTCGGCCGAAGCGGTCGCCCAACGAGCCTCCCACCAGGATGAGGCCTGCCAGAGTCAGCATGTACGCGTTCACGGTCCACTGGAGAACGGCCAGATCGGCATCGAAGTCGTCACCTATGTGAGGCAGCGCGACGTTGGTGACCGTCGAACCCAGGAGCACCATGCCGGAGCCCAGGGCAGTGGTGAGGAGGATCCACTTGCCGCGGGCGCTCGCGATACGTGTGGAGGGCTGCTCGTGTAAAGAGGTGTCCATGTCGAATTCCTGCGTTGCCCATCGGATTAGCTCGCGGGAGGTGCGATCGGATGGCCGAGTGTCCCGGCGAGTGACGGAAACGTTGTGACACGTTAGACCGGCCAGGCGGCCCAGATGTGACATCGGCGTTCCCGCACGGCGCCGCGGGTGCGCTGTGACCGCCGGCAGGGCGAGGGGCGCGATGGGACGTTGGGACCTTTCCGCCCCTTGCCGAGCCGACGCCGGTGGTTCAGGCGGCCGTGTCGTCTGGGGGTCAGGAGAGTTCGAGCCCTCCGTCGATGGTGAGGATCTGTCCGGTGACGTAGGTGCCCTGAGGGTCGGCGATGCGCACGATCCAGTCCGCGATGTCCTTGGGAGCACCGAGCCGGCCTGTGGGGATGCGCTCGCGTTCGCCGGCGCGGATCTGGGTGACGGTGTCTTCGGGCAGGCCTGCCGCGGTCAGGACGTCGGTTGCGGTGGGGCCGGGCGCGATGGCGTTCACCCGTACCCCCTCGGGGGCGAGTTCGAGTGCCCAGCTGCGGGTCAGTTGTTCCAGGGCGCTCTTGGTGGCGGCGTAGTGCGCTCCGCCGGCCAGGGGGCGATGGCCGTAGGTGCTGGAGACGTTGACGATGGAGCCGGAGGAGTCCCGTAGATGGGGTAGAGCCGCATGAGCGAGCAGGCTCGGTGCCGTCACGTTGAGTTCGAACAGGTTGGTGATCACTGCTCGGTCCGTCTCTGCCAGGGGCATCAGGGCGGCAATGCCGGCGTTGTTCACCAGCAGGTCGAGTCGGCCCCACCGCTCCACGGCGGTGGAGACGATTTTGTCGGCGGCGCCCTCCTCGCACACGTCGGACGACAGGACGGCGATGTTGGAGTGTGCGCGAGCGGTTTCCTCCAAAGCCTCCTGGCGCCGCCCCACGCCGAGGACGTGCGCCCCCGACGCCGCCAGGGCGATTGCTGTGGCCTGGCCGATGCCCGACCCCGCGCCCGTGACGATGGCGACGCGGTCCGAGAAGTGCAGCGGTGTAGAGCTGGACATGACGTTCCTTTGTTCGACGTTCTATGAACGTCGAACAACGTAGCAGACGCGTGCAGCTCCGTGACAATGGAGCGTGTGACATGGTGCACAGAAGACGTGGAAAGGTGCGTCATAGGCTGCGCCTGGCACGCGGGCAGGCAGGGCTGTGTGGGGACGGGTAAGTTCGTGAGCTGTCGAACAAGCGCTAACATGACCCCCATGCCGGATCACTCACCACTGCTCGCGGAAAGCGAGATCACACTGCCGCGTCTGCTGGGAGCGCTGAGCGACCCGACACGGCTCGGCATCGTGCGAGTGCTGTCCGACGGCGCCGAACGTGGCTGGGGCCAGCTCAGCGCCCCCGTTGCGAAGTCAACTCTGAGCCACCACCTCAAGGTGCTGCGCGAGGCGGGCGTCACGCAGACCCGCCAAGAGGGCACTCGCTGCTTCGTGACCTTGCGTCGCGCCAGCCTGGAGGCCCGTTTCCCCGGTCTGTTGCCGGCACTGCTGTCGGCGGCCGTCACCGACGGCGTCGGTGGGCACGTGACGGAGAGCGCCGAGGGGGCCTGACTGGGCCCGTCGCCCCGCCCCCTGCCCCGGCAGGGTGGGAATGTGACATCGTCTGAAACACAACGTGTCTGAATGCATCTCAGGCAGTATGGTCGAGAGCACGCCCCTCACACGATGGCACAGACCCTTGGTACACGTGCTGGAGCGGACCAGGCACTGAACACGGGGAAGCGGCTATGCCCCTGTGTCGCTCCGCTCGGCTGATGCCCTCGAGGGATCCCCGCCCCGCCTCCTGCGCGCGCGACCCGCTACCGACAAAGGACCCCGATTCACGCCTGCGATCCTGATCCACGGCGTCCCCGACACCCACCATGTGTGGGACGGTGTTCGTCGGCATCTGACCCGGACCGACGTGGAAGCCTGGGATCTGCCCGGGTTCAGCGTGCCGCGGCCGGACGGCTTCAGCTCCACCAAGGAGGAGTACGTCGACTGGCTCATCGACCGATTGGAGCGCGTCGGCGAGCCCGTCGACCTCGTCGGCCACGACTGGGGCTGCATCCTCACCGCTCGCGTCGCCTCCCTGCGGCCCGATCTGGTCCGCACGTGGGCCGGCGGCAACGGACCGGTCAACGCCGGGTACCTGTGGCATCCGCTCGCGAAGATCTGGCAGGACCCAACCGAGGGCGACCGCTTCATGAGTGAGCTGGAACCGGACGCGTTCACCGATGATGTGGTGGCGGGTTTCGATGTACCTGTCGACCTCGCCAGGGAGATGGTCAGCCGCGTGGACGAGTCCATGAAGGACAGCATCCTCAGGCTCTACCGCTCCGCCGTGACCGTGGGGGCGGAGTGGGAGCCGGCGCTGTCGCAGGTTTCCGCGCCGTGCCTGGTGTTCTGGGGCGTGCGCGATCCCGCCTGCCAGAACGAGTTCGGTGAGAAGCTCGCCACCTCACTGCGGGCTCCCGAGGTCGTGAGGCTCGACTGCAACCATTGGCCGCTACTGCAAAAGCCCGCCGAGGTCGCCACGGCCCTCGAATCGCACTGGAGCACGCACGCGGGTGCAGGCAGGTGAGATGCGAGGCAATGAGTGCTTCACTCTCGTGTCCGACGGCCGTGTGTGACGCGTCGGCCTGGTGAGGTCGCAGACACCCGCTGCTGGCGCAGCCGCCGGGAGGGACGTCGGCAGGGGGCCGGGCCATGCCGGTGGGCGGTGGCGGATACGCAGCCATCAGGTCGGAAGGGACTGGCCGAGGACGGACAGGAGTTGGAGGCTGGTGTGGCTCTCGGTGCCCGGTACCGCGGTGTAGACCAGGAGCCGCTGAGACTGGTCCGGGTCGACGAGCGTCTGGCAGTGCAGTTCCAGCGTCCCCACCTGCGGATGCCGGAAGCGTTTGGAGGCGCAGTAGGGTCCCAGCACCGGTCGCTCACGCCAGAGCCCGGCGAACTCGGGGCTTTCCTCATGCAGCGCGTCGACGAGTTCGGCGGCACGCGAGTCCCTGCCGTCGCGGGTGTAGGCGCCGTGGAGGTCTGCCACCATCAGACGGCTCTGCTCGGCGTGGTCGCTCTCGGGGTGGACCAGGCGGGAGGCGGGATCCGTGAACCAGCGGTAGTGCGCACTGCGCGCCAGTCCCGTGTAGGCCGTCTCGTCACCCAGCAGCGCCACTGCCGCGCGCGTCTGCTTCAGCGTCTCGCCCAGGTGGTTCATCACCTGGGCGGGAGTGTCCTCCAGCCGGTCCAGGATGCGCATCATCCCCGGGGTGATGTGGTCGCCGCGCCGCACCCTGCGGGGCAGCGCGTGCCCGGCGAGCTGGAACAGATGGTCCCGCTCCTCCAGCGACAGGTGCAGACCGCGGGCGATCGCGGCGAGCATCTGCTCCGAGGGGTGGGGCCCTCGCGGCTGCTCGAGCCGGCTGTAGTAATCGACCGACATGTCGCACAGCGCCGCCACCTCCTCGCGGCGCAGCCCGCCGGTACGCCTGCGGCGCCCGCGGGGCAGCCCGACGTCCTCCGGCTGAAGGGCCTCACGGCGCGCCCGTAGAAAGGCCGCCAGCCCTGCTCGGTCCGCCATAGCTGTCCTTTCTCTCGGCTGGTGATGTTCCCGAAGGGATTTGTCGATCCTCGACGGCTCCGCGGCGGTCCACGACGCGCCCTTCCGGGAGGGACGCCGCCGCGTCAGCCGGGGCCGTCGCTCTGGACCACAACGGTGTGAGCGACGCGGCCCGGCTGCCGATTCCCCGGGGGTGGTGTGCTGTCCAGCACCATCCGTGCACGGGCGGTTGCGGACGAGGGGGATCGTCCACAGCCGCCCTGGGCCCGGAAGGCCCGGACGGGGGTTCCGGGCCGCCTTCCGGGGTCTGGCGACGCGGTGGGTCAGCGGGTGATCGCCTTGGTCTCCAGGAACTCCTCGATGCCGGCGCGGCCCATCTCCCGGCCGTTGCCGGACTGCTTGTAACCACCGAACGGAGCCTGGAAGTTGTGCTTCCCACCGTTGACGTCGACCTGGCCGACGCGCAGGCGCCGGGCGATCGACATGGCGTGTTCCTCGTCACCGGTGATGGCACCGCTGAGGCCGTAGATGGTTCCGTTGGCGATCTCGACGGCGTGGTCGTCGTCGGTGTAGGGGATCACGACCAGGACGGGGCCGAAGATCTCCTCCTGGGCGATAACGGATCCGGGATCGACGTCCGAGAAGATCGTGGGCTTGACGTAGGCGCCGGTCTCGAAGCCCTCCGGCCTGCCCGGGCCGCCGACCACGAGCGTGGCGCCGTCGGCGATACCGCGCCGAATGTAGCCGTCCACGCGCTGGCGCTGAGTCTCCGAGGCGACCGGACCGATCCGCGTGGCCTCGTCGGCGGGGTCGCCGACCGAGTACTCCGCGGCAGCGGCGCGCAGCTTCTCGACCACGGTCTCTTGAAGGTCCTCAGGCACGAGCATGCGGACGTAGGCGCCGCAGGCCTGACCGCCGTTGGCCCAGGCGTAGGCCAGTCCGCGCTTGACGGCGAAGTCGAGGTCGGCCTCGGGCAGGACGATGTGGGCTGCCTTGCCACCCAGCTCGAGCGCGACCCGCTTGACCGTGTCAGAGGCGGCGACGGAGACGCTCTTGCCGGCGCGGGTGGACCCGGTGAAGGAGATCATGTCGATCTTCGGGTGCCGGGCGATGGCCTCGCCGACGACCGGGCCGGTGCCCTGCACGACGTTGAACACACCGTTCGGCAGACCGGCGTCCGTGGCTATCTCCGCGAACATCCGGGCGCTCAGGGGGGAGATCTCCGACGGCTTGAGCACCACCGAGTTGCCCGCCAGCATCGCCGGGACGACCTTGGTCACCAGCTGCTGTAGCGGGAAGTTCCACGGGGTGATGGCGCCCACTACGCCGATCGGCTCATGGATGACGAGCGAGTTCTCGATCGCCTCCGTCCACTCGTACTTCTCGGCCGCAGTGATCGCGGCGAGTGTAGACGCCACCGGGAATCCGGCCTGCGCCTGCCGCGAGAAGCCGATCGGGGCGCCCATCTCGAGCGTGATGGTGGCCGCGAGCTCCTCGGAGTGCTTCTGCATCCCCTCGGCCAGACGCCGCATGACGGCGATGCGCTCCTCCGGCGACGTCGACGACCAACCAGGGAAGGCGGCGAGCGCGGCGTCCACCGCTTTGTCCACGTCCTCGGCCGTGCCCTCGTGCACGGAGGCGATCACGGACTCGTCGGCCGGGTTCACGACGTCGATCAGCGGCCCGGAACCCTGGACGGCGCGGCCGTCGATCCAGTGGGACGGAACGGGAAAGGGAACCTCACGATTTGCGTTCATGCCGTCAAGAGAACATCAGCCAGCGCATGGCATCCATGTTCCGCCATGCCCATGATCTGGCTCACTCCGCCGCCGTGCCTCGTCTGTCGGTGCGCCTACATCCCGAACGTGCTCTCGGTGGTGGTGATCGCGGCGATCTTCTCCGCCGTGTACGACCAGGAGAACGGTCTGCTCAAC